>JBPEWV010000014.1:0-28381 GCA_052032335.1 Pleionea sp.
GTCACGAGTAATAAAAAAGCTGCTGTTTAATGAAGCAGCTTTAAAACATTACATTTCATTCATTGAAATTCTTGCTTCATTGAAATTCTTGCTTCATTGAATTTCTAAATATCAAACTCACTCCAAACCGGGGCATGATCCGAAGGTTTTTCCATCGCCCGAATATCGTAATCGATTCCAGCAGCGATGCAACGGTCATACAGTGCTTTGGTCGCAATAATTAAATCGATGCGCAGTCCCCTTTTCGGATCATCAGCAAACCCTTTGCTTCGGTAATCAAACCAACTGAATCGATCACTCACTTCTGGGAAGTGTTTACGAAACGTATCGTAGAATCCTTTGCCCAGCAAATTATTGAGCCACTCGCGCTCCTCAGGTAAAAAGCTACACTTTCCCGCACTTAACCAGCGCTTACGATTTTTTTCACCGATGCCTATGTCGATATCCTGATGTGAAATATTAAAGTCGCCAAGAATAATAAAGTCATCGCATTTTTCATCATCGACCATAGCGTTCAGACTGGCGTAAAACTTTTCTTTCGCAGGGAATTTCGTTTCGTGTGCACGATTTTCACCTTGAGGGAAATAACCGTTAAATATCCCAACAGTTTTATCGCCAAATTGGTGGTAAGTTGTGATCGCACGGCGTTGCGCATCACTGTCATCATGAGAGAAACCTTTTACCACTTCTTTTGCCGGAGTTTTTGAAAGTGTGGCGACACCGTAATGCCCTTTTTGACCGTGATACTCCACCGAATACCCGAGGGCTTCAACATCACTCACAGGAAACTCCGGATCCGCCACTTTGGTTTCTTGTAAGCAAATGACATCGGGATTAAGGTTTCGCTGAACGGCTTCGAGTTGATGCAGTCGAGCACGGATACTGTTAATGTTAAAAGATACAACTTTCAAGTTTTTTGCTCCTGATAATGTTTTAAAGCCACTCAATCGCAGGCGTTGAATCACTATTAACCGATAAACTACAGGTGTCTGGTCTGGCAGTGGTTAATACAAAATTAGACACCATCAACTCGTCTCGACGAAAACTGTGTATGGTGCATTCTTGCTCCGGCTGCAACGAAGCAATCATTGATTCGAGATTACTGGCATCAACTTTTAAACCATTGACTGCAATGATCACATCGCCTGTTGATAATCCGGCTCGATAGGCGTTCGAATCATGATACACTACATTAACTTCAGCACCCGAAGGGTGAGGTTTAATTAAAGCGCCCAAGTTAACGTCTGTTTTTGACTCGCTACTGACCAGCTCTTTATATCGGCTAACGGTATTCCAAGAAAGTTTTACTCCCGCTTTAGAAAGCAACTCGTCGAGCGGTAACTCGTCGGTAGAGTAAACCGCCGATTGAATAAACCCATCCAACTCAAGCTTGAATTCATTTCGCAGGATTTTTTCGAGTTCTTTTTCGTTTAACCCTTTCTGGACCGCGCCATAGTTTCGCCACAATAGCTGCATAACGTGATCAAGAGACTGTTCATTGCCCGTCTGTTCGCGAATTAACAGATCCAGACATAATGCAATTAATTTCCCTTTGGCGTAATAGCTGACAATGGCATTGGGCGCGTTTTGATCTTGCATATAAAAGCGTGTCCAGGCATCAAAGCTGGATTCGGCTGCTGACTGCAACGTGCGACCTTTACCTCGATGCACCCGGGTGATGACCTGCGCCAGACATTTTAAATATTGTTCACGATCGATCACGCCAGCTTGATAAACCAGGCGGTCTTCGTAATAAGAAGTAAAGCCCTCGAATATCCAAAGTTGTTGAGTGTAAGTTTCTTTCGACAAATCATATGGCAAAAATTGCGCAGGTTTAATCTGTTTGATGTTCCAGGTATGGAAGTATTCGTGGCTGCACAAGGTTAAAAAGTTAATATAATCATCTGACACTTCCGACTCACCAACTTGTGGAAGATCTTTGCGACTGCAATGCAACGCCGTCGAACTGCGGTGTTCCAGGCCGCCATAACCGTCACCCAATACGGTCACCAAGAATACGTATTTATCCACACAATCGGGCAGCTTACCAAACAATTCTATTTGTCTTTCACAAATGGGTATTAAATCATTAACAATCCGTTTAGTGTCGGCATTGTGCCGCCCATAAAAGGCTATTTCATGAGGGATCCCTTTGACATCAAAAGCTTCTATGGTTAACTCGCCCATTTCCACCGGATGGTCGATCAACGCCTGATAGTCTTCACACTCAAACTCACCGAAGCCATACTCATCTGGCTTATTGATTGAATTCGCTGCTGGCATGGACGTCGCCACTCGCCAATTTTTTGCAAATGGCATTTCTGGCTGATGCAGCGTTAAAACACACCTGACATCAGAAAACCCTTCGGGCTCTAGAAACAGACTGGTGCCATTGAAAAACCCGTGCGTTTGATCAAGATGCGCTCCTCGCACAGACAGATCCCAGGCGTACACCTGATACTCAAGCGTTATCTTTCCCGCCTGATTATTCAGCCGCCATTGGTGACCGTTTAATTTTTCGATGGGTAAATTCTTGCCCTGCTCATCCTGTGCATTTAACTCAATAATATGACGCGCGAAATGACGGATCATATAACTGCCGGGGATCCACTGAGGCAACGACAGCCTTTGGTTTTCTCGCGCACAAGAGATGGTCAGTCGTACTTTGAAGAGATGAGCCACTGCATCGGCAATCCAAACCTCAAAATGCAGCTTTTGATTGACGTCGTATTCAGCCACTGTTTGCCCCTAATCTATTTAGCAAGCTAAATTCTAACTGATCCGGAGACTGGGTTAAATGCAATCTGGGTATCACCCAACTATAAAGTTATCTAAAGAAAATAACGCGTCTGAATCAACGAAAGTCACTTGCCCAATTCAAATCCAGCGATGCAGGGATTTTGACCGAAAGTCAGGTGTAAGATCAAAACAGGTCCACTTTTAGCCTGTGTGGTGTTAACACTGAGAAGGCGCTAAAGTCTCAATAGACTCGTTAATGCCACTCTTTCATGCCACGAATCGGTCATCCACTTCATGTAGGTTCATTAATGCAATGTAGATTTCTACGCCCTCAACGGCCTTTTCTGGTGTTGAATAAGGACCAAGTAAGTCCCCTTCGCGAGTTTTAAAATACCAGCTATTACATTGACTGGTGTATCGAGAACCTCGACGAAACTCTTCTTCAATTATGTCCGTACGTCGCACGACAGCTTCCTTTTAAAAATGGGTTACACCATTCCCTGGTCGAAAATTCCTTCGAAACGCGCGCATTTTAATGTGAACCATGTCACATAAAAAGTGTTTTTTTTGTAAATTATTAACAATAAAAGAGTGGTGATTTCTGACTGGAAATTTAAAAGAATAGCAGCAGGCTGTTTGCCACAACCTGCTGAATAATTTTAGAACCTGGCTCCGATCGACAACAAAAGTGCGTCCGATTCGTAGCTGGTGTTCATATAAAGCGGATCATCCACTTCCGGAAATGTCATATACTCCAGTTCCAGCATAAATTTGTCAAAATCGATACCGGCACCGATACCATAAGACAAACCAGTGGCACTTTCACTCTCATCTTCGTAACCACCTGCCGAATAAATGAAACGTGATAAAACGATTCCGACACGCCCTTTCGCATAAAACTTACCTGGAGTTTTTGCAACCAGATAACCACCAAAGGCATTAAATTCATTTTTTGCCGTTTGACCAAGGTCAGCCGATAAGATGGGATCAACTTCTCCATCGGCAGAGAATGTCATAAAAAACTCCGTCGCTAACAATTCAGAAAACTGATAACCAAACGCTCCACCCACCGCTAAATACGAAGGGTCGATCGGTCCTTGTAACCAATCAGTATTTATTTGCCCCAAATGAAATTGCGCGTATTTCTTGGGCTGAAACGTGTTTTCAGAATCGTTTGCGAAGGTATTAGCCGCAAAAGCGACAAGTAAAAATCCGATAAGCGTACTTCTCATTTTTAATTCCTTTGGATTGAAAATAATGATTATGTCCTATGAAATAGGCGGCGAGATACTAGCAAAAGATTCAAAGAATAGGAATGAGAGATATTAAATGAAACAACTTTCTGACTGACCGACCAATTCAAATTTACAGCATACTCAGATTCTAAGACATAATCTTAGCATTAGATTTTAAGAGAATAATTTTACTGAAAAGTACAAATAAGGATGGTGCCCGGGGCCGGAGACGACGGTCCGACGTTTCGGCCGGTTCAGGTTTTATGTCAAAACTTCGGCTTATGGCGTTAACTTTAAGAGATAGATTTTATTCAGAAGTTTAACTAAGAATGGTGCCCGGGTCCTGAGTCGACGGTCCGACGATTCGGCCGGTTCAGGTTTTAAGTCACAACTTCGGATCTGAGCGTTAGATTTAGGAGAATAATTTTACTGAGAAATTTAACTAAGAATGGTGCCCGGGGCCGGAGTCGAACCGGCACGGTGTTGCCACCGAGGGATTTTAAGTCCCTTGCGTCTACCAATTTCGCCACCCGGGCATACTGCTCTTTTAATAGAGCGAACCCTGTCAGGGAATGGAGGCTGGGGTCGGAATCGAACCGGCGTACACGGAGTTGCAGTCCGCTGCATAACCACTCTGCCACCCAGCCATCAATCAGGGATAAACACTACTGATTAACAGCCCTGAGTCAAAAAAACCTCGAGACTTTGTGAAGTTCGAGGTTTTTAAACAACTTAAGCCTGAAACAACGTCGGCTTAAATTTAGAATTTGGAGCGGGAAACGAGACTCGAACTCGCGACCCCAACCTTGGCAAGGTTGTGCTCTACCAACTGAGCTATTCCCGCGTCGTGTTAAGTGCGGTGCATTTTACAGTGTGAAACGAATCTGTCAAGCACCATTTTTAATTTTTTTGGAGATTTGTATCAGCGGCTATTTATTGTTCAAAAACAAGCTGTTACAGCAACTCCGAGGACCCGCATTATCCTTATAATTGTTTCGATGTCAAGTAGGGCCAAGCCGCTTTTATGTAAATATACATGGACCATAAAGTGAGGCCAACTGAAACATAAAGCGCGATATAACCCAGAATGATAAATAACGGATACCCATAGATATCAGCGATCGAAGGTTCTGTACCACCCAGAATGAGGAAGAATATGGCCCCTAACTGCCACAACGTTTTCACTTTGCCAATGAACGACACCTTTACATCGGTACTTTTACCGTATTCAGCCATCCACTCGCGGAGCGCCGTTATGGTGATCTCACGACCTATAATTACCAGTGCGGGTACCGCAATCCAGGGCGTTTCGTAATGTTCAACAATTAGAACGATTGAAATTACCACCATCAGTTTGTCGGCCACCGGGTCCAAAAACGCCCCCAGAGGCGACGTCATGTTAAAACGACGTGCAATATATCCATCAAACCAGTCTGTCCAACCCGCAATTGCAAAAATAATCGCAGCGCCTTCAAACCGCCAATCATAGGGCAGATAAAACACAACAACGAACACGGGAATCATTAAAATTCTAAAGCTGGTTAAAATATTTGGGATATTCATTAAAAATTTCTTATTGTCTGTTATTCTGACAAAAACCGCCTAACCTGAGTGTTAACACTCTCTCACGTTTGAGGGAATTTGTGCAGATTGAATGTGTGGATTTATTTTTCGTGCAGGTAATTATAAATCTTTTCTGCCAGATTGGTATTGATACCACGCACCTTTTTTAAATCTTCCAAAGCGGCAGACTCAATATTTTGCAAACCTCCAAAATGCTTCAGCAACTCTTGTCGCTTTTTGGCTCCGACACCCGGAATTTCTTCCAGCCAAGACTTAACTCTGGCTTTACCGCGGCGACTGCGATGCCCTGCAATGGCAAACCGATGCGCTTCGTCCCGAATGTGCTGGATCAAGTGCAAGGATAACGATTGTTCCGGAAGAACCTGTGCAATGCTCGCGCCCGTTCTGAAAATCTGCTCCATTCCGAGCCGTCTTTCTGGCCCTTTTGCGACACCGATACAAGTTACTTCACTCAATCCAAGTTCATCCAGCGCGCGTTGAGCGGCTTTCAATTGACCTTTACCACCGTCAATTAAAATTAACTCGGGAATATCCGCCTGTTCTTTAATCACTCGTGCATAACGACGAGAAACCGCCTGTTCAATCGCCGCGTAATCGTCTCCGGGCGTAACATCTTTGATATTAAACCGGCGATAACTCTGGCGATCGGGCGCGCCTTCTTTAAACACTACACAAGAAGCAACCGTGCCCTCCCCCATGGTGTGACTAATATCAAAACATTCCATGTGGTTTGGTAGTTGTTGTAATTTCAAGTCTTCCTGCAACGCCTTCAGTTTCTTTGACTGATTGGTTTGTAAATTTAGCTTCGATAACAAAGTCTGCTGACAGTTTTGATTGGCTAATTTTAGCCAGCTGGCACGATCAGAACGCACCTTCGACGAGACTCTGACCTGCCGCTGGGCGATTTCACGAATCGCGGCAGCTAACACCTCTGTATCAGCAGAACTCTCACTCAGAATCACTTCTGAAGGCACTTCCCGTTTGGTTAAATAGTATTGAACAATAAACGACTCAGCTAGGTCGGCAATCGAATTGATGGAGGTGATCTTGGGGAAAAAGCTTTTGGTACCCAATACTTTGCCCTGACGAATAAACACAATAACGACGCAAGCCACACCCGCTTTAATGGCAAAAGAAAAAATATCGAGATCAACTTCTGCACCAGAAATTACCTGTTTTTCAACCACTTTTCGCATACTGCTGATTTGATCGCGAAAGTAGGCTGCCGTTTCAAACTCCAGATTTTGTGACGCTTGCTCCATTCGAGCCTTTAACTCATCCATTACCTGCTCATCTTTTCCCTGATAAAACAGACGAGTCAGTTTTACATCTTGTGCATAATCTTCTTTCGAAATGTAGTTCACGCAAGGCGCGGTACATCGCTTAATTTGATATTGCAAACAGGGTCTTGAACGATTCTTAAACACCGAGTCTTCACACTGTCGAACTCGAAATAATTTTTGAATTAACGACAAGCTTTGTCGAACGGCGCCAGAGCTGGGAAACGGTCCAAAATAATCCCCTTTGGCTTTTTTCGCACCGCGATGATACGCCAGTCTTGGGTAATCCCCTTTCGACAAATAAACATAGGGATAAGACTTATCGTCGCGAAACAACACGTTGTAACGAGGCTTCAACTCTTTGATCAAATTGTTTTCGAGTAACAAAGCTTCGGTTTCGGTATTGGTGATTGTGTATTCAATGCCACAAACTTGCTTAACCATGACCTGGGTTTTAACCGACAAGTCAGATTTATTGAAATAACTGGAGACGCGTTTTTTTAAATTTTTGGCTTTACCAACGTAGATTACCTGCTGCTCTTTATCGAGCATGCGGTAAACACCAGGTTTTGCGGTTAACTGCGAAAGAAAAGACTTAACATCAAAGTCAGAATCAGGATGGGTACTCATATTTCGTAAAAAGGGATTGGCTTCGCCAATCCCGACTAGCTCATATTGTCGCTATTGATCAACCCGTGACGAATGGCCAGATGGGTTAACTCTACATCATTATCAACCATTAACTTTTCAAACAGTCGATAACGGTAGCTGTTAACTGTTTTAGGACTTAAACATAATTTGTCGGATATCTGCTGCACCTTCTGCCCTTGCGTAATCATCATCATTACTTGCATTTCACGCTCTGACAATATTTCAAAGGGATCTTCATCGGCATCATTAAATCGTTTTAGCGCCATCTGCTGCGCTATTTCGGGCGTCAAATAACGTTTGCCCCGAGAAACCTGACGAATTGCAATCACCATCTCTTCGATATCAGCACCCTTGGTTAAATAACCTGCTGCACCAGCTTGCATAAAACGCGAAGGATATGGCTCATCAGCGTGCACACTCACTACCACAATTTTAACATCGGGATCGTAACGAATTAATCGACGAGTTGCCTCTAAACCGCCGATTCCGGGCATATTGGCGTCCATTAAAATGACATTTGGCGTCAGCTCTCGAGATTTGGTAATGGCTTCTTCGCCAGTGGCAGCTTCACCGACAACAGAAATGCCCTGAACATCACCCAAAAGGCGTGTAATCCCCGTTCTGACCAAATCATGATCATCGACAATCAATACCTTGATCAAGTCTTCACCTCATTCGTTATTATACTAAATGCCCGACCTAAAAGTGCGTATTGAGATTCCATCTAATACCAGCCAAGCGCTTGATTTATAAGCAAAGAGAACTTCCTTTCAGTAAGCTTACCACTTTTCATTTATAAGGCAATCAAAAAGCAGTCGATAAGAAAATATTCAGCGCGAATTTTCAAGCGAATTTGCAACTGAGATTTTCCAGATTATCAGTGGTATAAACCAAGAATCAAGGCTCCCGTCGAGAACTGTCGGTTACGGTTCAGTATTTAGTCTAACTTCCCACGCGGGCATCGACTTTTTCGGGGAGTCAGTCGGTAAGCCAGTAAATTGCCGACGACAACAGTGCTTAGGTTCTTAAAACAAAAATCTATAGAACAAAACGCAATAATAAAACCTCAGCCAATTCGAGCCATGGTCGTTCGTCCGATGGTCAGAACAGCTCCCGGCTGTTTTGTCGAACCGGTTAGGCATCTCACCCTATCCTTATATTTTCTTTGAGGCATAAAAAAAAGCACCTACAGTGAGGTGCTTTTTGAAATAGTGGCGGAGGGATAGGGATTACTTCTCGCATCCATACGCTACGCCCTTCGGGCCATCGTCGTTCCTCCGATGGTGAAAACAGCGCCCGGCTGTTTTGTCGAACCGGCTAGGCTGCTCACCCTATCCTCATATTTTCTTTGGGGCATAAAAAAAGCACCTACAGTGAGGTGCTTTTTGAAATAGTGGCGGAGGGATAGGGATTCGAACCCTAGATGGGCTATTAACCCATGCCGGTTTTCAAGACCGGTGCATTCAACCGCTCTGCCATCCCTCCGCGAGGAAGCCGAATAATACTAGAAACATTTTTAGAATCAAGCTTTTCAGCAAAAAAAATGTAAAATTTCAGCGAATTGGATATCACTTATACAAAACCGAATAAGAAACACCCAGCAACATGATAATGCTTGTGATGAAACGAATTTTTGATATATTTGTCTACATTATTGGCTTAACTAGTTGTTAATCGGAGAAAAGTCCTTATGGAACGTAATGTTAATACCATCGATCGCTCGGCAACGAGTGGTATTGAAATTAATAAGGTATTGAGAAATACCTACATGTTGCTTGGAATGACACTCGTTTTTAGTGGTGTCGTCGCATATTTAACCGGAGCATTGAATTTGCCCGTGCCTCGAGGTTGGTTTGGTATAGCCGTGATGTTTGCTGGTTTCTACGGCCTTCTATTTGCCATTGAAAAAACTAAAAACTCACCGATGGGACTTGTGCTAACCTTCGTTTTCACAGGTTTTCTTGGCTACATCATGGGGCCGGTCATTGCAATGGTTTCAGCTCAAGCCCCCCAAGTATTGATGATGGCTTTAGCAGGTACCGGATTGACCTTTTTCGGATTGTCGGCGTATGTACTAGTGACCCGCAAAGATATGAGTTTCCTCGGTGGCACTCTTATGGCCGGCTTCTGGGTATTGATGATTGCGGTTGTTGCTAACCTGTTCCTGCAGATTCCAGCGGTGAGCTTGGCAATTTCTGCTGCATTTGTTTTGTTTTCTTCAATGATAATATTATGGCAAACCAGTGCCATCATTCACGGTGGAGAAAGAAACTACATATCAGCGACTGTCACTTTGTTCGTTGCAATATACAACTTATTCTCAAGTTTGCTCCACCTACTATTGGCTTTTGCTGGCGACGACTAACCCAGTCAACCTTTTAGCTTTAAAACCCGGCTTCATGCCGGGTTTTTTAATACTTTAGCTATGGTAAAATAATCTTAAAATCACACACTTAACGAAACGATGGCTCTCACATTCTCAGTACTGGTTACTGGCTCTCCTTATCAATCTCAAGCGCACTTGTCGGCTCAACGATTTATCGAAGCTGTTTATCGACAAGGACACTCGGTGAGCTCGGTATTTTTCTATGGTGATGGGGTTTATGTAGCAAACAACCTGATTAATCCGGCCAACGATGAAGCTCACCAACACCTAATTTGGAAAAACTTGGCTAATCAATATCAATTCAAACTACAAGCTTGTGTGTCGGTTGCCAATAAACGTGGCATTTTAAGTGAAGAAGACAGTGAGTTGGCAGGGCTGGAATCGTACAACGTAAGCGCCCCGTTCGAAGTATCAGGATTGGGCTCCTGGGTTGAGGCTAACACTCAATCTGACCGAAGTTTACACTTTTCCTAGGCTTAGCATGAGTTACCTATTCATATTTAACAAGCCACCCTACGCTACAGATTCGGGTAAAGAAGCGCTGGACATGGCGCTTGCGTTCGCCACATTTGATCAAACAGTGAGCCTTTTGTTTATCGATGAAGGTGTCTGGCAACTCAACGACAGTCAAATGCCGAAGCTGGTGGGTCAGAAAGAATACACCCGGTTATATGCCGGCCTCGATTTATACGACATAGAACAGCTCTATGTTTCAAAAGAAAGTACCGAAAAATACGGACTACAGCCAGCTCAGCTTATCGGCAACCCCAGTGTGCTCGACAGCAAATCAATTGAATCACTGATCGCTAACCACTCTCAGGTATTCTGCTTATGAGTTGCCTGCATATCATTAATCGTATTATCTCGGAAGCCCAGCTTGAAACAGTCAATTCAGCACTGTCAGGCGGCGACCAGTTATTGCTGATCGAGGATGCTTGTTATTTAGCCCAAAATGAACAGCTTAGCGCTAAGTTAGCTGGCACACTTGGTTTACAGACCGATGCCAAGGTTCGCGGAATTGAATTGTCGGATCGAATCCAGTGGATTGAAAATTACGACGCTATGGTAGAATTAGTCATTGCCCACGATAAAACACTGACCTGGACGTTTGGCTAACCATGAGTTTACCTGAGCACATCGAAACCGATAAACAAGGCTACCTGCTAAACTCTGAACTGTGGGACGAAAAGCTGGCCACACTGATTGCATCGAAAGAAGGCATCGAGTTAACCGACGATCATTGGGAAGTCATCCGTTATGTGCGGCGGTTTTACGATGAATTCAAAACCAGTCCGTCAATTCGTCCGCTGGTAAAATATCTGGCCAAAGAGCTCGGCTCCGAGAAAGGCAACAGCATCTTTTTGCACAAACTGTTCCCCAAAGGACCGGCCAAGCAAGCGACCAAAATTGCCGGATTACCCAAACCCAAACGGTGCATTTAAACTATAACTGACACGATTTGTTAAGGTTTAGTTAATTTTTCACAAGCTAAACTCCTGATTAATCGACCAATGAACTGTTAAAATAAGCGTAATAAAACGATCAAGGAAATTATCATGACTTCACTATTCAAACGACTGGCGGCCATTTTCATGTTGAGTTTCATCTCAACATCTTTTGCGGCGACCGATCCGAAAGACATGTTGCAAACCGTTGCAGACAATATCATCGATTATCTGGAAAAGAATAAAGACTCGCTTGCAGAGACCCCAGACATGGCGGTTAATCTGGTAAAAAAAGAACTCGTGCCCTACATCGATCAGGAGGCTCTGGGACGTCGTGTGTTGGCCAAAGAGTGGAAAAATGCAACGCCTAAGCAACAACAGAAATTCGTCGAAGAGTTTGTCAATCTGGTCATAAATACTTACGCAAAAGGCCTGGCTCAATACGACGGACAAACTTTCGAGTTCGAAGACACTGAGTACAACAGCAGCCAAACCGCAGCCCGCGTCAAAAGTGTTATGAACCAGTCGAAAGGCGAACCAGTAAAAATCGATTATTTGCTTCGTAAGCCCGACGGACTGGATGCATGGCGTGTTATCGACGTACGCATTGAAGGGATCAGCATGGCGTCAAGTTACAGAAATCAGTTTGCTCAACAAATCCAGAAAGAAGGACTGGACTCGGTTATTAAAAAATTAGAAAACAACGAAATCGAGTTGAAATAACTTCATTATCTAGGGAAGTAGAATGAAAAAATCAATTTTAACTTTCTTGATTTTCGTTTCCAGTTCGGTGGCTCTGGCAGCCTCCGAACCGGACTTGTTACTTCAGAGAGCGGCAGATAATATGATTGCGCTTCTGGAAGAAAATAAACAACTCGTGGCTCAAGACGAATCTTATGCTCACTCCATCGTACGCGAAAATCTGGTGCCGCTAGTTGATACCAAAGGGTTAGGCAAGCGTTTACTGAAACGAAAAGTTTGGGAACAGTTAGACGAGGTTCAACAATCACGATTTACCCAGGCTTTTGTTGACCACATCATAAAAACTTATGCCCAAGGTCTTGCTAACTACAATGGGCATCGATTTAATTTTCTAAAAACCAACTACTCCCGAACGGGAAAAACCGCTTGGGTGTACAGCGAATTACTCTCCAATAACGATGAGTCTTTCAGTATTATTTATACGTTGAAAATGATAAAAGGCGAACCGGACTGGAAAGTCGTCGACATCTCAGTTGAAGGTGTAAAAATACTTCAGAACTATCGCGAGCAACTAAAAACAGTTGATGTCAAAAATGGCTTTGATGCGTTACTGGCCAAGTTGGAATCAAGCGAAGACTGAGTGAGTGACAAGCACAAAAAAGGGCTCAAAGGAGCCCTTTTTTGAGCCAACAATAATAAGTTGAAGTTAAAGCACCTCTGCCCCACCAACGTAGGGGCGTAAAATTTCCGGAACTTCAATACTGCCATCTTTCTGTTGATAATTTTCGACCAAGGCTACCAGAGTTCGACCGACGGCTAACCCTGAACCATTTAAGGTATGAACCAGCTCCGGCTTCCCCTGATCGCGGAATCGGGCTTGCATTCGTCGAGCTTGAAAATCTCCCAGATTGCTGCAAGAAGAAATTTCACGGTAGGCTTGCTGTCCGGGCAACCAAACTTCCAGATCGTAAGTTTTAGTCGCACCGAAAGTGATGTCTCCGCTGCACAAAATCACCGTTCTAAATGGTAAGCCTAACAATTTTAGAATGTTCTCTGCATGCCCGGTTAGCTCATCAAGTGCTTGCATGGACGCTTCTGGTTTCACCACTTGCACCAACTCGACTTTTTCAAACTGATGTTGGCGTATTAATCCTTTTACGTCTTTACCGTAAGAGCCTGCTTCCGAACGAAAGCACGGAGTATGGGCGACAAATTTAAGTGGTAACTCGTCACCTTTTACGATTTCATCTCGCACTAAGTTGGTTAAAGGCACTTCAGCGGTTGGGATCAGGTATAAAGGCCGATCGTCTTGTGTACTGCCCTTGATAGCAAATAGATCTTCTTCAAACTTGGGCAACTGTCCAGTCCCCATCAAACTGTCCCGGTTGACCATATATGGCACATACACTTCGTCATAACCGTGTTCTGAGGTGTGCACATCGATCATAAATTGAACCAAAGCTCGATGCAGACGCGCCATTCGATTACGCATGACCACAAACCGGGATCCGGTAAGTTTTGCCGAGGCAGCAAAGTCTAGGCCACGGTCCATTTCGCCCAACTCAATGTGATCTTTTATCTCAAAATCAAACTCCCGAGGTTCCCCCCAACGACGCACTTCCTGATTGTCATTTTCGTCATTGCCATCTGGCACTGAGTCGTCAATTAGATTTGGCGTCGAATAATGAATGTCGCTCAACTGTTCTTGTACGTCTTTTAATTCGTGTTCAGCGTCTTCACGTTGCTTTTTCAGGTCAGCCACTTCATCGAGTACCGATTGCGCATCTTCGCCTTTGGCTTTTAATTGACCAATCATTTTCGATTTGGTTTTCGACTGGTTTTGTAGCTCTTCGGTTTTGATCTGTATCGCTTTACGCTGTTCTTCTAGCTGGGTGATTTTCTCTTTGTCCAGAGCCACACCTCGCCGCGCCAAATTGGCGGCTACCGCATCCAGATCGTTTCTGAACAGTTTTGGATCAATCATGAGTTACCTTCACTCGTCTAAATAGTCTCAAATTTGCGTTATTCTACCACCAATCCATGCCCCTAAAAAAACCGCAAATAAACTTAATGCCATATTTAGGGCAATATTAGTGATAGCTTTTACGTATTGATGCTCTTGAAATAGCATCAGAGTGTCTAATGAAAACGTCGAAAATGTTGTCAAGCCGCCTAAAAAGCCAATCATCAAAGCCGCTTTTAGAACCGGAGAAACCTGGGAGCCCTGCCAATAAATTAAAAATATTCCGGCGATAAAACAACCAACAACATTCACTGTCAAGGTTGCCAATGGAAAGTTGAGCGGTATTATCTGCGGTAAATATTCACGCGCCAAATATCGCAATACGCCACCTGCTGCACTTCCTATAGCAATAGCGACGATATAAACCCATTGCCCAGACATCCGATTAACCTTTGGCCTTGGCGTCTAGTTGCTTCAAATGCTCCAACTTTTTACCAATCTGAATTTCAAGCCCACGGTCAACGGGCTGATAGAAATCCTGCGAATCAATTTCATCGGGCCAATAAGACTGCCCCGCAGAATAAGCTTCTGGCTCATCGTGAGAATATCGATAGGTCTGGCCATATCCTTCTTGCTTCATTAATTTTGTTGGCGCGTTTCTCAAATGTACCGGTACATCGCACCCCGGATCGTCCTTTACGTATTGTCGGGCTGTACCATAAGCTTTATACACAGCATTACTTTTCGGTGCCGAAGCCAAATACAATATCGCCTGGGCGATCGCCAGTTCACCTTCGGGAGACCCCAATCGTTCCTGAACCTCCCAGGCATTTAGCGCCAAGGTTAATGCCCTGGGATCAGCGTTGCCGATTTCTTCGCTCGCCATGCGTACCACCCGCCTTGCCACATACAAAGGATCGCATCCACCATCGATCATTCGGCAAAACCAGTATAAAGCGGCGTCTGGCGACGACCCACGGACCGATTTATGTAGGGCCGAAATTTGTTCGTAAAAAACATCTCCTGCTTTGTCGAAATGTCGCACCCGATCACCGATCACCTCAGCAATGTGATGTTTTTCAAGACTGACGCCCGCTTCATCGGCAGCAAAGTCTGACGCAATTTCAAGATAATTGAGCAGTTGCCGAGAATCACCATTACTGGCATTTATCAACAACGTTTCGGCATCTTCAGAGACTGTTAATTGCAACTCCCCCAACCCACGACTTTCGTCAGACAGTGCTGAAGCAATCAATGACTTTAATTCTTCATCTTTTAGCCGGGTGAGTCGATACACTCTGGAGCGAGACAAGAGTGCATTGTTTAACTCAAAAGATGGGTTTTCTGTTGTTGCTCCAATAAAAACGAACGTGCCATCTTCGATGTAAGGCAAAAATGCATCTTGTTGTGACTTGTTAAAGCGATGTACTTCGTCAACAAACAACAGTGTTTTATTGCCTTGAACTTGCGATTGCTTGGCTTTCTCCACAGCCGCTCGAATATCTTTCACTCCACTCATAATGGCGGAGACAGAAATAAAATTGCACGCAGTTTCTTCGGCAATCAACCGGGCCAGCGAAGTTTTTCCGACACCGGGAGGGCCCCATAAAATCATTGAATGCAACTGATCAGTTTCGATGCATTTTCTCAGCGGTTTGCCTTTCGACAGCAAATGAGTTTGACCAATGTACTCGCTTAAATTTCGAGGACGCATGCGATCCGCCAGAGGACGATAAGGCTGACTGGATTCAAATAAATCGTTCATAAAAATTACTGGCTACTTATTGCTGTGGCAGAACTTCTTCGCCGCCCGAAATTTCACTGGTACGAGAATCGAGTACATCCACGCCTTCGGGTGGCACAAACTCAAACAAAGAATCGTCTAAGCCCTGATTAACTTCGACTTCCGCAAATTCAACAGAGGTCTGTTGCCCCAGTGTGTCTTTCAGTAAAATCTCCATTAAAGCGTTACCTTTGAATAAAACCAACATTCGCTCAAAGGTATACTCTTTCACTTTGGGTTGCAGCTCGAAGGTTTGCGCCTCAGAACGATCACCCGGCAGTTGTTTTACCTGAAAACTTTCACTCAGTGTTTCGGCGCTGGCGCCGAGAAAAAATACCGGCGTATTACCCATTGCCTTATTCAACGATTCGATATTTACTTGGTCCAGGTCCTGGTCAAAGGTCCACAAAACTTCGCCATTAGAGACCAACTTCTGTTGAAACGGTGACTCCGTATGCCAGATAAATTTAAACGGTTTTTTCAAATAAAAGGTTCCGCTCGACTTATCTTTTGTATTGCCAAACTGATCTTTAATCTGCTGTTTGAATGTCGCCTTGATACTGTTGATATTCTGAGTAATCGCAACCAGTCTGTGTACGTCAGATACTGTTTCAGTTTCTATTGTTGTTTGCTCTTGTGTTTCTCCCATTACGTAGGTTGAAAACGAAAAGAAAACGACACAAACAAGTAAGTAATTCCATAAATTCAATTTCATAAATAACCTTGATTATCGATTAATGTTTCGGTGGCGGTGGCGCTATCACTTCACGCATTCCATTCGACTGCATTTCACTGACAACCCCAGCCGCTTCCATCTCTTCAATCATACGCGCTGCACGGTTATAACCAATTTTTAAACGTCGTTGGATACCCGAGATTGAAGCACGGCGCGATTCGGTAACAATCTGAACAGCCTGATCGTAAAGTTCATCTCGTTCTGCACTTGCCTCCTCCTCACTGCCTTTTGGAATTCCCATCATCTCTGTTTCGGAAACGCCCGAAGTGATGGCTTCTTCAAATTCCGGTTCTCCGCGTTTTTGCCAGTCGGCAACCACGCGATGCACTTCGTCGTCATCAACGAAGGCTCCATGAACACGCTCAGGAATGTTTTTACCGGCCGGTAAATAAAGCATGTCCCCCTGCCCCAACAAGTTTTCTGCGCCCATTTGATCGAGAATGGTTCGCGAATCAATTCTCGAAGAAACCTGGAATGCTATGCGCGATGGAACATTCGCTTTGATTAAACCGGTAATTACATCAACCGAAGGTCGCTGGGTAGCAAGAATTAAATGAATTCCCGCCGCACGTGCTTTCTGTGCGATTCGGGCGATCAACTCTTCAACTTTTTTACCGACAATCATCATCATGTCGGCCAACTCATCGATAACAATGACAATTTGAGGTAAGGTTTCTAATTCTGATGGCGCATCGCTCATATCATCTTGTGGTGTCCATAAGGGATCTTTCAGCGGCTCGCCCGCTTTGATGGCGTCTTTGACCTTTCGGTTGTAACCCGCCAGATTTCGTACGCCCATCGCTGCCATTAAGCGGTAACGTCGCTCCATTTCTGCAACGCTCCAGCGCAGCGCATTGGCCGACTCTTTAACATCGGTCACCACAGGCGCCAACAGATGCGGAATACCATCGTAAACCGATAATTCCAGCATTTTTGGATCGATCATGATAAAACGAACATCTTCGGGCGTTGATTTGTACAGAATACTGACCAACATGGCGTTCAAACCGACCGACTTACCTGAGCCGGTGGTACCAGCAACCAGTAAGTGCGGCATTTTCGCCAGATCAATAACCACCGGGTTGCCCGATATATCCTTGCCTAATGCCATGCTCAATTTTGAGCGTGAACCATCGAATTCTTTTGAGCCGACAACTTCTTTCAGTCGCACCATTTCCCGATGTTCATTGGGCAACTCAATCCCGATGTAAGGCTTGCCCGGTATAACCTCAACCACACGAACGCTGACCGATGCCAATGCTCGTGCCAAGTCTTTTGCCAGATTGGTAATTTTGCTGACTTTTACACCCGGTGCTAAATCGAGTTCATAACGTGTAATTACCGGCCCAGGATTAACCGCAACCACTTCCGCCTTGACGCCAAAGTCGGCCAGCTTTTTCTCCAGCAATCGCGACATGGCTTCCAGTGACTCTTCTGAAATCGGATGCTGGGTTTCACTCGGCTCATCGAGCAAGTTCATTTGTGGAAGTTCACCTTCAACCGGTTCATCAAAAAGTTTCTGCTGCTTTTCTTTTTGCACCCGTGGGCTTTGTTCGATTTTGCTGACAACCGGCTCGATTCGGATCGGAGTTCGGGTCTCGCGTTTTTCTTTCGCCACTTCGATGGCTTTCTTACGCGTTTCTTTTTTCTCTTCGTATTCTTTCTTCTCACTTCGCCGTTCTTTAAATTCTTGCCAACGAGTGCTGATAAAAGACATTCCATTTAAGACTTTTTCGCCAATTTGTTCCATTAAGCGAAACCACGACAAACCAGTAAATAATGTAAAGCCAGTCAAAAACAAGGCCAGCAAAATTAGCGTTGTGCCCAATGCATTAAACGCATGGAATAACGCATCGCCAACAATACTGCCAAATACACCACCCGAGGTGTAACTGGGTTGCACTGCGGGATCATTAAAATTCAAACCGGCAATTGCCGTACCGGCAAGTAGGGTCAGTAGAAATCCACTGCCCCTGAGTAACCAGTAACGCCAATCGTGTTGTTCAATCAAACTGCGCTCACGAAAAATTAGATAAGCCAGGTAGGTCACCATGAAAGGAAAAACATAAGCCAGATAGCCAAACAGTTGTAAAAACACATCGGCCAGCCATGCGCCGGCACGTCCGGCTGAGTTTTGAATCGTTTCACCTGAACCGGTGTAGGTCCAACCTGGATCTTGGGGATGATAAGTGGCCAGCGCCAATAAGAGAAATAACGCTAACGCGCCCAGACAAATCACCACGCCCTCTCGAATTCGAGTGCTTAGCGATGTCATCTTGTCGGTCGGCTCTGCTGTTGTTTGTTTTTTAGCCAAAGCGATCTACCTGTACGATTAATTTCCCCAAAATTAATGTTCCTATCATAACACGGACTGACGCCGTTCAGAGTCTTAGGCAATATGAATTTCAGAAGATTCCTTAACTTCTTCCATCACCACATAAGTTCGCGACTCGCTTACCCCGGGAAGTGTGAGCAATGTCTCCCCCAGAAGCGTTCGATAAGCGGCCATATCGACTACACGAGCCTTTACCAAATAATCAAAATCTCCCGACACCAGATGACACTCCAGTACTTCGTGCAGATCTCTGACCGCACTTTTGAAATCCAGAAATACATCGGGCGAGGTTTTCTCTAAGGTAATTTCGACGAAAACCAGTAGACCGTATTTTAATTTCTGAGGATTAACTTTGGCTGAATAGCCTGTGATGTAACCTTCCGACTCCAAGCGCTTTACCCGCTCCAAACAGGGGGTTGCGCTAAGTCCCACCCTTTTCGCAAGCTCGACGTTCGCCATCCGGCCATCTTTTTGCAATTCTCGTAGAATCGACTTATCGATTCGATCGAGTATTCGACCACCATCACTCATAGAATCAGTCACTTATCCTGTTTAGAATACGTAAAACAGTATATCACGCTGTTATTTAATTGTATTCAGTGAGATATATTGTCGCATTAGGACTATACTTGCGCCTTTAAAAGTCAGGATCAGTCATTGGAGAAAACAATGCTTATTGGTGTACCAAAAGAGATTAAAAATCACGAATATCGTGTTGGTATGGTTCCGGCCAGTGTTCGCGAACTTATCGCCCATGGGCACGAGGTTATTGTTGAGCACAACGCCGGGATCGGCATTGGTTTTACCGACCACGATTATCAGGCAGTCGGTGCGTCAATCAGAGAAACCGCCGAAGAAGTCTACGGCGAAGCCGAAATGATCGTCAAAGTTAAAGAGCCTCTGGCCAATGAACGCAAACATATCCGCGAAGGCCAAATTCTTTTCACTTATCTGCACCTGGCGCCCGATGTTCCTCAAACCGAAGATTTGTTAAAAAGTGGGGCTATCTGCATCGCTTACGAAACCGTGACAGGCGCTGCCGGAGGTTTACCTTTATTGGCCCCCATGTCCGAAGTCGCAGGGCGAATGTCAATTCAGGCCGGCGCACAATGTCTCGAAAAATCCCGTCAGGGTCGTGGCATGTTGTTGGGCGGAGTACCCGGCGTGTCACCCGCCAAAGTCGTGATAATCGGTGGTGGTGTCGTAGGCAGCAATGCCGCACAGATCGCCGTAGGTATGGGTGCGCACGTGGTCATTCTGGATCGCAACATCGATGTATTGCGACGCATTAACCAGCAATTCGGTGCCAGTATTGAAACGGTATTTTCCAGCAAAGACGCATTGGAACAACACGTTCTCGAAGCCGACCTGGTAATAGGTGGAGTTCTGATACCGGGCGCTTCTGCACCCAAGCTGGTTACCAAAGAAATGGTTCATCAAATGAAACCGGGGGCTGCTGTGGTTGACGTCGCCATCGACCAGGGTGGCTGCTTTGAAACTTCCAAAGCAACCACTCACGATGAACCGACTTACATAGTTGACGATGTGGTGCATTACTGTGTCGCCAATATGCCCGGAGCTGTGCCCTACACGTCAACTTTTGCTCTAAACAACGCAACCTTGCCCTACATCATTGCATTGGCCAACAAAGGCTACAAAAAAGCTCTGGCAGACGACAAACATCTATTGAACGGCTTGAATGTTTACCGCGGCAAAGTCACCCACGAAAGTGTTGCCGAGAGCCAGAATCTGGCGTTTGTTGATCCAAGAACGGCATTGGGCATCTAATCCCGACACCGTTTAGACCGGTTCAATAACGCTTAAAAAGCCACCACTTGGGTGGCTTTTTTTATGATTCATAAAATTGATGATAGAAATCGTTGGAATATCATTGTTGATTGCCGGGTAAGTTATTAAACTTATGCCCAAATCATGAATACAACCCCAATTGGAGTGAACCAATGAGCGAAGTGAAGCACCGCAAACTTCTAATTTTAGGATCTGGCCCTGCTGGCTATACGGCTGCCGTGTACGCAGCACGTGCCAATCTAGAGCCGGTAATAATTACTGGCATGCAACAAGGTGGACAACTCACCACAACCACCGACGTCGATAACTGGCCTGGCGACAATGACGGTGTTCAAGGTCCTGAATTGATGCAGCGCATGGAAAAACACGCTCAACGCTTCGGAACCGAAATCATTTTTGATCACATCAACGAAGTTAACCTTAAACAACGTCCTTTCCAGTTAAAAGGTGACTCCGGCAGCTACACCTGCGATGCCTTGATCATTGCTACCGGCGCTTCTGCGAAGTATCTGGGCCTAGAATCTGAAAAGGCCTTTATGGGTAAAGGTGTGTCAGCATGCGCTACCTGTGATGGTTTCTTTTACCGCAACCAGAAAGTGGCCGTTGTCGGTGGTGGCAATACCGCTGTTGAAGAAGCTCTGTACCTGTCAAATCTGGCTTCCGAAGTTCATCTGATCCATCGCCGTGACGATGTAAGGTCAGAAAAAATACTCAGAGACAAGCTGCTCGAACGTGCTGAGAAAGGCAATGTGGTTTTGCACTGGAATCGTACATTGGACGAAGTTCTGGGAGACGAGTCGGGGGTTACCGGTTTACGCATTCGAAGTACCAAAGACGACTCCACAGAAGAGCTGGATGTTCACGGAGTGTTTATCGCAATTGGCCATCAACCGAATACCCAGATTTTCGAAGGTCAATTGACTATGAATAACGGCTACATAAAAATTAATTCAGGTCTCGAAGGCAATGCCACACAAACCAGCATTGAAGGCGTGTTTGCCGCTGGCGACGTAGCTGACCACGTTTATCGTCAGGCAGTAACTTCGGCTGGTGCTGGCTGTATGGCCGCACTGGACGCAGAAAAATACCTCGACAATCTCGAATAGACTCTCAGTTCGTTATTAAATTGCACCTGACTCAAAGCAGGTGCAACGACCGCAAGATTTCCTGATAAACAAAGGCTTTGAGCAAAAGACGATCTTCGTCGTCGTTAAAGTCAAAATGAAAACCGTACCAATTTTTAAGCGATTTGCTGCCGTTTCTTTCAACTTCATAATTTCCTTTATTACGAATGTGACACTCCAAGGTCACCACTTTATCAATCTCGTCCAAATTCAACGTCATGGTCAAACTCAACTGATCGCCGATCAATGCGATCTTTTTCGAACATTCCAGCTTTCCACCCAGTACGCTCATATTCGTGACAGTGACTGAAATAGGGTTACTTTTATGAGTTTCGTTGATTATGGTGGCCGAAATATCAGTATTCACACGCACAGCATTTCGCACTTCGATAGCCTCCACCTGTTTCGGCATTTCCAGATGTACATAGGGGCTGGGCGATGTTCGCATACTTAAAACTTTGGACGAAAAGCCACTGGCAACATTGTTTACCACAAATCGAAGCGTTACCATCTGATCTTCGCGTAGAAAAATGGGTTTCCCCTTGGTTTCGCAAGGTGCTGAGATAATAACGCTGCGCTCTGGCAAAAAACCCAGAAGTTTTACCGGATAACGCGCGTCAGAATCTGCAGATGCCTGTAATTGCATGACATCGCCCATTTTTAAGCCTAAATCAGAAAAACGCATTAAGTATTAGTCCATCTTTTGATTAGAATAGGTTTTCACTGCTAATTGTAGACATAAACGCCATGGCTGAGAAGAAATGACTTTAGAGCTTCCATACATCGAACGTGCCAGTGATTTTCCTGACGTCACTACCGCTTTGGTTGAGCCCAATGGGTTACTCGCGTTTGGCAATAATCTGTCCAACGATGTGCTACTCGGCGCTTATTATCGGGGCGTATTTCCCTGGTTCAATCCGGGTGAACCGGTATTTTGGTGGAGCCCAGACCCTCGCGCTGCGTTTTTTCCTGACGACACCCAACCCTCGAAAAGCCTGCGTAAACAACTGAGAAAGCCAGATTTTAAAGTTACCTTAAACGCCGATTTCTCCGGAGTCATCGAAAAATGCGCCGAATCCAGTGCGAACCGCAGCGCTACCTGGATTACTGACGATATGATTAAAGCATACACCAACTTGCATCTGGCCGGATTTGCCCACTCCATAGAGGTCTGGCACGAAAATCAGCTGGCCGGAGGGCTATACGGTGTTTCCCTGGGTAAATTATTTTTCGGAGAATCCATGTTCCACCGCGCAACCAATGCTTCGAAAATTGCCTTGTTTTATCTGCTTAAACATTGCCAAAGTCTGCAATTTCCTCTGGTCGATTGCCAAATGCCCAATCCGCACCTCATGAGCCTCGGGGCAAAAGAAGTTTCCAGAGAAGATTTTCTGCGCTATCTTTATGAATACAGAGACGAAAATATTCCCTCTGATTTTTGGGCGGCAAAAACTTTGTCTGATAATTACCAGTTTTGAATGGAACAGACGCGTGCAACAGGATCCCAACGACGAGTTACTCAAGTTAACTTTTTATGCGACACCGTCGCACCGATGCTCTTACCTTGAAGAACATCAAGCAACGACGGTATTTTTAGATCCGGAAAAAAAGATTAGTCAACGCTTGTACACCCGATTGAGTGAAACCGGTTTTCGACGCAGCGGCAATCACATTTATCGCCCCCACTGCGAAACCTGTCAGGCCTGCGTTCCGGTCAGAATTCCAGTGAAAAAATTCAAACCCAGTCGCTCACAAAAACGCTGCTTGAATAAAGCCCATCATCTGCAATCTCGGCTTGAGCCGGCGCAATTCAGCGATGAGCATTACCGGATGTATGAGCGCTATTTAGGCGACCGTCACGCCGATGGCGACATGTACCCGCCCACAGAACAGCAATATCGGGAATTTTTATTCAGTCCTTGGGCAAACACCCAATTTTTATCATTTTACGACGATGAAAAATTAATTGCCTGCGCTGTGGTTGATATGTTGGAACATGGTATGTCGGCCGTCTATACCTACTTTGATCCGGATTACGCCGGGTTCAGCCCTGGCAAACTCGCGATTTTAAGAATGATCGAGTCGGCCAAAGACAATAACCTCGACTTCGTGTACCTGGGTTATCTGGTTAAAGACTGCCGAAAGATGAAATATAAGTCGGAATATCGACCTCTGGACTGTTTCATTGGCAATCGCTGGGTGTTGCTGACATAGCATTCTCGAGGCCAAACGACTGAATACCTCAGTTGATTTAACCAGGGAATCCAAATTTTCGATATTTTTGCCGATAAATCGTTCAAAATCGTAAATTTTTTTGATTATTCGCCGCTATTAGGGCATCATTACGCGCTCAAATTTCAGGATATTGAAAGGTATTACTAATCAATGGCGAAAGAAGACCATATTGAAATGCAAGGTACCGTTCTAGAAACGTTACCTAATACTATGTTCCGCGTTGAACTAGAGAATGGACACGTTGTCACCGCGCATATTTCTGGGAAAATGCGTAAGAACTACATTCGAATCTTAACTGGCGATCAAGTTACGGTTGAAATGACACCTTATGACCTTTCAAAAGGTCGGATAATTTTCCGCTCTCGCTAAAACAGCATTGGTAATAAAAAAAGGCCTGTCACAGGCCTTTTTTTATTCTTGTTTTAAAACTGGCCAGCAACTAGGTTGTTGCCACCTCTTCTTTACCAATTACCTCGAAGTTCAGTTTATCATCACCTTCGCTCAGGGATATTTTTACCTGCCCGCCCTGAGTAAGACGACCGAACAACAACTCGTCGGCGAGCGGTTTCTTCAGCTCTTCGCGAATCACGCGCTCCATCGGGCGAGCGCCCATATTGACATCATACCCTTTGTCGCAAAGCCATTTTCGCGCCGTTTGAGACACTTCTAGACTGACGTGTTTGTCGTCCAGTTGTGTTTGCAGCTCAACTATGAACTTATCAACCACCGAAAGAATAACTTCTTCCGACAACCCTCTGAACCAGACGATCGCGTCGAGACGATTTCGAAACTCAGGGGTGAATGTATTATTAATGACTTCGATATTGTCATTGTCACGCTCGTTTTGTTGGAAACCGATTGAGGGTTTGATCAGTTCTGCCGCGCCTGCGTTGGTGGTCATCACCAAAATAACGTTTCTAAAATCCGCTTTTCGGCCGTTATTGTCGGTTAACGTTCCGTGATCCATAACCTGCAATAACAGATTATAAACGTCAGGATGCGCCTTCTCGATTTCATCCAGCAGCACCACCGCATGCGGATTTTTGTTCACCGCTTCGGTTAATAAACCGCCTTGATCGTAACCCACATACCCCGGGGGCGCCCCAATCAAACGCGATACCGTATGTCGCTCCATATATTCCGACATATCAAACCGAATCAACTCAATGCCCATAGCTTTCGCCAATTGACGGGTCACTTCGGTTTTGCCAACCCCTGTAGGGCCAGCAAACAAGAACGAGCCAACCGGCTTGTCTTCAATGCCCAATCCGGAACGCGAAAGCTTGATGGCGTTGGATAAAGTATCGATAGCTTCGTCTTGACCAAACACCACCATTTTCAAGTTTCGGTCGAGATTTTTCAGAGAATCTTTATCCGATGCAGACACCGTTTTTGGCGGTATCTTGGCAATTTTCGCAATGATATTTTCGATGTCATGAACGCCAATGACTTTCTTCCGTTTGTTCTCTGGCTGCAAACGTTGATTGGCACCCGCCTCGTCAATTACATCGATTGCCTTGTCGGGTAAATGTCGATCGTTAATGTAGCGCGCCGATAATTCCGCGGCGGCTTTAAGAGCTGGCGATGAATACTTCACATCATGATGTGATTCGTATCGCGACTTCAAACCTTTCAAAATTTTGATGGTTTCTTCGACGCTCGGTTCATTGATATCGACTTTTTGAAAACGTCGTGCCAGCGCACGATCTTTTTCGAAAATTCCGCGATACTCCTGAAAGGTGGTTGATCCCATGCAGCGCAATTCACCACTGGCAAGCATTGGCTTGATCAAATTCGAGGCATCCATAACACCGCCCGACGCGGCACCGGCACCAATAATGGTGTGAATTTCGTCAATAAATAAAACAGCGTGGTCTTGTTTCTTCAATTCAGCGAGCAGTGCTTTCAGGCGCTTTTCAAAATCACCGCGGTATTTGGTCCCGGCCAATAATGCACCTAAGTCGAGCGAGTAAACGTGGGCATCTTTGATGACTTCCGGCACGTCCTCATCAACAATTCGCTTTGCCAGACCTTCAGCAATCGCCGTTTTACCGACCCCCGCTTCACCCACAAATAAAGGGTTATTTTTTCTGCGACGACACAATATCTGAACCGCACGCTCTAATTCGGGTCCGCGGCCGACTAATGGGTCAATCCGCCCCTCTTTTGCCATGGCATTCAAATTTGTGGCGTAGGCTTCTAGTGGACTTTTGCCGGTGGATTCTTGTCCCGGTTCTTCCTCGGTTTCAGAAGTCGTATTGGTGTCGACTTCTTCGTCGCCCACTTTCGAAATGCCATGAGAAATGTAATTAACAATATCCAGTCGGGTGATCTTCTGTTGTTGCAACAGATAGACCGCCTGAGACTCTTGCTCACTGAAGATGGCCACCAAAACGTTGGCACCCGTCACTTCTTTCTTGCCGGACGATTGAACATGGAAAACAGCACGCTGCAAAACTCGTTGAAAGCCGAGCGTGGGTTGGGTTTCTCGCGCTTCGTCATGTTGCGGAATCAATGGCGTGGTTTCGTCGACAAAGTCGGTTAGCTGCTGTTTCAGCTCCGCCAGATCAGCACCGCACGACTGCAATACGTTCGATGCAATCAGGTTATCGAGCAATGCCAACAGCAAATGCTCAACGGTCATAAATTCGTGACGTTTATCACGCGCTTGTTTGAACGCAAGGTTTAACGTCAATTCCAGATCTTTACTTAGCATAACAACACCTTATACCGCTGAGGTTAAATCTGCTTCAAAGGGTTCATGCTTCTTCCATGACGCACATCAACGGGTGTTGATTGGCCTTTGAATACTCGTTTACTTGCACAACTTTCGTTTCTGCGAGTTCGCTACGGTAAATACCACAGACACCTTTGCCTTCGTAATGTACCTGCAACATAATTTTAGTGGCTTCTTCACGTTGTTTCCCAAAAAATTTCATGATTACTTCAACCACAAAATCCATCGGAGAATAATCATCGTTCAAAAGGACCACTTTGTACATGGGCGGCGGCTTAACTTCAGGTTCTGATTCCTCTACCGCGACCCCGTGATCGATTTCCCAATCGTTCTGACCTTGTTGACTCATAATTTAAGTTTAGATTACCGGTAAAATTTTGCTGAAAAATGTGACATGGAAATCAGAATACCACAACACGGTTTATGTATGGTGATAATGGGCTCGAAAATGACAATTTTCAAGCCTTATCTCAAGCTGGATCTTGACAATGCTCATTATTTGTGCAAATCATTGGTCTGGTGCTTCAAATCGTAATTAAAAACAAAAAGTTAGCGATTTGAGATGTAATCACTGCATAGGATAGAGGAACGTAGTTATGCCTACAGGAACCGTTAAATGGTTTAATAATGCTAAAGGGTACGGGTTCATTAAATCCGAGGAGGGGGACGAAGACATCTTCGTTCATTATTCGACCATACATATGGACGGCTATCGCAGCTTAAAGGCTGGACAAGAAGTCAAATTCGAAGTCAGTGAAGGACCCAAGGGCCTGCACGCTTCTGACATAGTACCTGCTGGTAACTCTGAATCGAACCAATAAAATAAAGGCTCCCGACGGAGCCTTTATTTTTTGATATCAAGTTTCGGCTCAACACCCTGCCCTTTGTTATTAAATTGGGCCAGGTCATCGCTCGCTTAAAACTTGTCGCTTTAGCGCCGTTATTTTAACGACGCTAAAATGTTATTGAACACCTCACAGGGGCGCATTGCCTGTGATGCCAACTGTGGATCTGGACGGAAGTAACCGCCAATATCCATTGCCTTACCTTGCACCGCATTCAGTTCGCCAACGATTTGCTGCTCATTTTCCGCCAACGATTTTGCAATTTCGCTAAAGGTCGACTGCAACTCTTTATCGTCGGTTTGTGCGGCCAATGCTTCGGCCCAATAAGCGGCCAAATAGAAGTGACTGCCTCTGTTGTCCAACTCACCGACTTTTCGAGAAGGCGATTTGTTGTTCATCAGGAACTTGGCCGTCGCCTGATCCAATGTTTTACCCAGAACAACCGCTTTCGGGTTATCAAATTTCTGACCAAGATGCTCCAGAGAAACAGCCAGAGCCAAAAATTCACCCAATGAATCCCATCGTAAATGGTTCTCTTTTTCAAACTGTTGAACATGTTTCGGCGCAGATCCGCCAGCGCCTGTTTCGAACAGTCCACCACCATTCATTAACGGCACAATAGACAACATTTTCGCGCTGGTACCCAGCTCGAGTATTGGGAATAAGTCGGTCAGATAATCGCGCAAAACGTTACCGGTTACTGAAATGGTGTCTTTCCCTTCGCGAATTCGCTCTAATGAGAACCGAGTGGCTTCAACCGGCGACATAATATGAATGTCCAGGCCGTCAGTA
>JBPEWV010000140.1:0-48069 GCA_052032335.1 Pleionea sp.
GGTCGTATGCTTCAAGTACCATGGGAAACTTTTTGATGGTCTCTTTTAACACCGTCTCGGCGTTTTCATATTGGCGCTGCATCATTTGAGACCGCGCAAGACCCACCATAGCCCAGGGAACTTCTCGGTTGGATAAAATGGATTCGTAAATCTCCATGGCCGCTGAATATTTACGCCTTTTCATAAGACATTCGGCTTTGATCTTCTGAATCGCCATCTTGTACTTTGGATGCGACTCTTCCAGGGTATCGCACATGTCTATTGCTTGATTGATTTTGCCTTTATCCATGGCTTTTAAAATCGGTGATAACGCTTCTTTTTTGGTGATTAATTTAGACAGTCGTGATTTCAACTGGGCATTGTTAAATGGTTTGGTCAGATAAGCGTCGGGTTGGTTTTCAATAGCACCCATTACCATTGCTGTGGTATTTTCCGCGGTGGTCATGATGAACACCGTATCGGAGCGGATGTGTTTAAAATGGTTGAGCTCTTCCAAAATCTGCATGCCATTTTTACCATCGCCAAGATTGTAATCCGACAGCACAATGTCGTAATCGTTCTCGCTACAGGCCCGAATGGCGGACTCGCCAGTGTTCACCAAATCGACGTTTTCGATACCGATATCGCCTAACATGCCTTTTAAAGAGCGCGCAAACTCCTGGAAATCTTCAATGATCAGGGCCTTTTTTCTTTCGTAATTAATCATCTTGGTGGCAATCAATCCCTCAAATTGAAAAAATGAATCAAGTTAATTTTGTGTGGATGTCAAAAGTATAGATGTTTATTTGAAATTTGTAATAATTTTCAATGAATTAAGTGATACTTCTGAAATCAAATTTAGAAGCGAGGCATTCAGTAAAATGCACTCTTTGGCAACAATATCATAGCTGCTTGGCTGATCAATTCTGTTGCCAGTCGCTGTGTGAAATGATGCGGCGCACAATGCGTCGAAGTTCGCTTGTTGATTTATTCAACAACCTTGCTCGTTACTGCGAGAAGTAAGATTCACACTAAATTCGCAGCCGATCTTGTTGTTTGAAATCGTTGAATGAGTCAAGTATTGTTCGTTTTACACACTCTTATATTGCTAAATAGATGTTCCCCGTGAAACTTATTCTATTTTGAAATAAAAGCTTTCTCTATTGATTGATATTTAATCAAAAGCCTATATTTTGTGGCTTGCCCATAATTCACCAACTAGTCACAGTTTTTCCACAGAGTCATCCACATTGGTAGATTTTGAGTTTATGTCTATTCTTAATAAATATCCGGAATAAGAAAAACGTCTTATTTAAAAGTGGGAGTTTAAAAGGATGAAACTGCAGCAACTAAAATACATCTATGAAGTTGCCCGACATGATTTAAATGTCTCGGCTACGGCGGAAAGCCTTTATACTTCTCAACCGGGGATCAGTAAGCAAATCAGGTTGTTGGAAGATGAGCTTGGTGTCCAGGTGTTCACGCGTAGTGGTAAGCATTTAACCAACATTACGCCGGCGGGTGTCCGTATTCTGGAAGTAACGACACAAATACTTCAGTTAACCAAAAAAATTCAGGATATAGCTGCTGATTTCGTCTGTGAAGACAAAGGAATATTCCGCATCGCGACCACACATACTTTCTCGCGTTATTTGCTGCCGAACATTATCGAGTCGTTTACTAAAAAATACCCTGAGGTGCGGCTGCATTTGCATCAGGGGATTAATGCGCATGTCGATCATATGTTGGATCATGGCGATATTGACCTGGTGATATTTGGCGAAAGAGACGAGTGGTTCAGCGATAAAGTGCAATTACCCTGTTTCTTATGGCATCAATGCATCGTCGTGCCCCGTGAGCATCCGTTAGCCCACGATTCTCACGTCACGCTTGAGAAACTGGCCAGTTTTCCATTGCTTGCTAAGTTAACGCCCGATGGCAAAATTACCGACGTTGAAAAGGTCTTTCGCGCCGCTGGCCTGGAACCTGACTTTGTTATCACCGCGACCGACTCAGAAATCTTGAAGTCTTACGTGAGGATGGGAATGGGCGCAGGACTGATAGCCAGAATGGCTTACAATCCCGATAAAGACAAAGATTTAAAACTGATTAATGCGGATCACTTGTTCTCGCCGTTTAAAGCAAAAATCGTGTTCCATAAAAACTTCTTTTTCCGACAATATGTTACTGATTTTGTCAAAATGCTGGCCCCGCATATGGATGAGGAGTTATTGAAAAAAGTGTCACGTTGTCGCTCATCCAATGAGTTAAACAATCTGATCCAGGACAGTATGTTGCCTGAGCGGTGATGCAAGGTCTACTGTTTGACTACCCAAGGTAGCCTTCGGTGATACCTCGGGTAGTCCTGTTGATTTAGTTTGTCGCCTCAAATTTAATGGCAGAAAAAGGAGGCGATAATTTTGGCTAAATATTATCTGTTAATTCTCTCATTGTGTTTTATTCAGTTTCCCTTTGCAAAGTCTCATGAGTTGCCAGGGGCAAGGCCAGATGACTGCGTCATATTGTTGCATGGGCTGGCCCGAACCTCTGCGTCGATGTGGTGGTTAAAGCGTCAATTAAAGCAAAACAATTATGCGGTTGTTAATACGGGCTACTATTCGATGGCCAACAGCATCAGTGAGGCAGCGAAAACGGTGATTCCTCAAGCGGTGAGTCAGTGCCGAAAGCAAGAGGCCAACGAGCTGCATTTTGTGACCCATTCAATGGGTGGCATTTTAATCAGAAGTTATTTGCAGACACACCAAATTAACCGATTGAAATCAATCGTTATGTTGGCGCCGCCAAACAAGGGCAGTGAAATTGTCGATCGACTGTTGCCCACAGAGACCTACGAGAAATTAGCTTTTCAGTCGTTTAAACAGTTAAGCGCACGCTCAGATTCTTATGTAAATTCGTTGCAGCCCATCGATGCAGAGATAGGCATCATTGCCGGTTTCGATAGCTACAACCCCCGATTTTCAAAATGGCTACCGGGGCTTGATGACGGTAAAGTCAGCGTAGAAAGCGCGTGTTTGCCCGAAATGAAAAGTATGTTGTTGATATCGGCCAATCACACCAGCATGACCTTTAATAAAGATGTCAAACAGCAAGTGGTGCATTTTCTGCAACAAGGAGCGTTTAACATGGAGTTGATTGAAGAAGAACGGGCTCGCATTATTCAATTCTGCGATCAGTTGGAGGAAAAAGCGCTGTTGCCAGAGGTTTGAATATCAAACGAAGAAAGAAAAAGGCATTGAGGTAACTCAATGCCGATTCAAGGTTTATTATTAAACGAATTTTTCACTCATCGCGTTTAACACTCGATGATGTTCACCGCGAGTCCACCGCGAGCGGTTTCCTTGTATTTGGTTTTCATGTCGGCGCCGGTATCGCGCATGGTTTTGATAACTTTGTCGAGCGACACTTTGTGGCTTCCGTCGCCGCGCAGTGCCAAACGAGAAGCGTTGATGGCTTTTATCGCCCCCATCGCGTTGCGCTCGATACAGGGTACCTGAACCAGTCCACCCACCGGATCACAGGTGAGACCTAAATTGTGCTCCATACCAATTTCTGCTGCGTTTTCAACTTGCTCGGCTGTTCCGCCTAGAACTTCAGTGAGCGCACCTGCGGCCATTGAGCAGGCAACGCCGACTTCACCCTGGCAGCCAACTTCCGCACCTGAGATGGACGCATTTTCTTTGTATAAAATTCCAATGGCCGAGGCAGTCAATAAAAAGCGGATAATCGACTCGTCTTCTGGGTTGCCTTTGCAATGGTGTTGTACGTAATAAAATAAAACCGCCGGGATGATGCCTGCTGCGCCGTTGGTTGGTGCGGTTACTACACGACCTCCGGCAGCGTTTTCTTCGTTAACCGCTAACGCGTAGAGGTTTACCCAATCCATTACGGATAACTCATCGGTTTGATTTTGACTGGCTTTTAATTTTCGAAACAAAGAGGGGGCTCGTCGTTTAACTTTTAATCCGCCGGGTAATATACCCTCGCGTTCGCAGCCTCGCTCGACGCAGGCACGCATGGTTTGCCAAATTTCCAGTAATTTCGATTTGATTTCTTCTTTACTGCGCCAGGCTTCTTCATTTTTTAACATCAAGCTTGAGATACTCAGGCCGTGTTCTTTAACCAACGATAACAGTTCTTCGGCCGACTTGAACGGATAGGCAAGGGGCGTTGTATCTTCGACAAAGGGTTCGTCGGCAGAGACATCGTCGTTCACAACGAATCCACCACCAACGGAATAGTAGGTTCCGGTCCGAATAATTTCGCCGTTTGCATCGAACGCCGTAAACTTCATTCCGTTTGCGTGTTTCGGCAATGTTTGACGCCGATGAAACACCAAGTCTTTAGCTTCGTTGTATTTAATGGGGTATTGGCCACTCAAGGACAGCTTTTTCTCTTTACGTATTGTTTCAAGTCGGCTGGGTACCGCGTCTGGATCCAGTTTTGAGGCCCGGTTGCCTTCTAATCCCATCAATACCGCGACGTCACTTCCGTGACCTTTTCCGGTTTGTCCGAGTGAACCGAATAGCTCACTTTTTACTCTTGCGACCTGTTCGATTTTATTTTGTTTGATTAACTCGTCGACAAATCGTTTCGCGGCTCGCATAGGACCCACAGTATGAGAACTGGAAGGTCCGATTCCAATGGTAAAAACTTCAAACGTACTGATAGACAATGTAACACCTTGACTTTGTGAAGACCCAAGTGACACTCACTTGAGTGATGATTTCTATAATTTATAACGCTATTTTAAAGCTTACTGGGGTTATCAGCCAGTGCATTCAACCTTAGTTAGAGTGGTCGAATGTGTCGAGCATTGCATTGATCTGTTTGGAAAATTCGACCAGCACCCGGGCAGTAGCGCCCCAGATATTGTAATGCTGATAATGAATGGAATAGTAATAACGTTTTTGACCTTGAAAAATCGCACTTTGCAACTTCTGGTTGTCAGGATTGCAAATAAAACTTAACGGAACTTCAAACGCTTCGTCTACTTCAGAACGATCGATGGTTAAACGGTAGGAGTCTTGAATAATTCCCACGTAAGGTGTCATTAAGTATTGAGTGATGGTTTCATGCTGAGGCAATTCGCCAATAACCTTGACTTTATTAGGGGTAATGCCAATTTCTTCGTGGGTTTCTCTCAGTGCGGTGTACAAAAGGTTTTTATCGTGTTCTTCCTGACGCCCGCCAGGAAAACTGATTTGTCCGGCATGGTGCTTTAAATGTTTGGCGCGTCGGGTAAGCAATACGTGATAACCATAGCGTTGACCAAACTTTCTCTCCACCAAAGGGACGAGCACGGCGGCTGGTGTTAACAGCGCAGTGTCGTTGGAAGTGGATACGTCGGCAGTGGTTTCGAGCGACTCATCGGCATCAAAAATCTGATGCAGTTTCTCAGGTGTTAAGTTCATGCTTGCGTCAACGGCTCCAAAATTTTACTTAATTTTGCAAAGGTTTCCTGATATTCAGGCTCACATTCTGAATCGTTAACCAGCCCGCCGCCGGCCCAAGCATACAATCGACCATTGGTAGTTATCAGTGAGCGAATCAGAATATTGCTGTCCATTTTACCGTTAAAACTGAAATAGGCCATAGAGCCGCAATAAAAGTGTCGGCGGTGAGGTTCTAACTCTTCAATAATTTCCATGGCGCGAATTTTAGGTGCGCCCGTAATCGAACCACCGGGAAAAGCCGACTTCAGTACATCGATGGAACTGGTTGTATCATCGATCTCGGAGCGCACGGTCGAAATCAAATGATGCACCGAGGGAAAGGAATAGACGCCAAATAACTCGGAAACATTGACACTGCCGGCAATTGCTGTGCGACCTAAGTCGTTTCTTAACAAGTCGACGATCATTAAATTTTCGGCCTGATCCTTTTCGCTGGTTTGCAGTTCAAGTTTCAATGCTTCGTCTTCTTGGAGTGTTTTACCTCTGGGTCGTGTTCCTTTAATGGGTTGGGTCAACACCTGCTGATTATTAACTTCGATAAAGCGCTCCGGAGACAGCGACATTAAACAGCCTGATGCAAAATTCAGAAAACCTGAAAAGGGCGCTCGGTTCAAATGTCTCAGTCGTTTGTACGCTTCCCATTCATCTCCCTCATAGGCGACGCTGAAGCGTTGAGCCAGATTTATCTGGTAACAATCACCAGAACGAATGTACGCTTTGACCCGGTCAAATTTTTTTGCGTACTCCTGTTTTGACAAGTTGGATGTCCAGCTTTGTTTGAGCGAAAAAGGATTGGTTGTTTTCTCTGGTTTAGTCTCTGGCTTACTTGCGGATTGTAAGGCGTTGGTCAACACAGCCTGAATTGACTTAAATGTCTCTGATCGTTCGAAAAAATTATACAGCCGAACGGTTTTAGTCTGGTGATCGATGATGAGAGGGCAGTAATAAAGCCCACAAACTAAATCGGGCACATCAAGTTCGTTTTTTGCAAGCGTCGGCACGCGCTCAATTTGTCGTCCTAAATCATAAGCAAAAGCACCAGCCAGTCCGCCGACAAAGGGAACTTCCGCAAACTGATTATTAGGCGATTCAGATTGCTCGAGCCAAAGCTTTTTTCCGATTTCTAACCACTCGTTCAGGCAAGCAAAGCAATCGTCTACGATAGATTCCGTTGAGTTGAGCAAATTAAAGGCAGTGTTTTGGTTGTTTTTACTGAGTAACACTTTTTCGGGCTGAACCAAAATCAAATCAAATCGACTGTTACCTTGTTCGGAACGACCGCTGTCGAGCAAAAGAGCGTAAGGCTCGTCAGAAAAAGATTGAAAATAAATTTCGGCCGAATTTTGACCAAAGTATTCAAACTCGCAAGATAACATCACAGAAAATCTCTAAATTTGGAACCACAATTTCATGAAAGCTTTCAGGAGCTGAACAGAAACCTAAGATTCGGTTATAATAACAAAGTTTTATCCCAAATCGTTGAACACTATTGACTTTTATTGTAAGGTTGTGCGGTGCAATAATAAGCCGCATACACCTTGGTAATTTAGTCCTTTGGTCATCATCCCCCTTGTATTCGGAGGAATTCCATGGCGGTCATTAAAAAAGCCGACTTCATAGAAAGTATTGAAAACGCTTTACAATTTATCTCTTATTATCATCCCAAAGATTTTGTGGATGCGATGCATGAGGCCTATCAGAAAGAAAAAAATCCTGGTGCCAGAGACGCTATCGCTCAAATCTTGATCAACTCTAGAATGTCCGCCGAAGGACACCGACCCGTGTGTCAGGATACCGGTATCGTTACCGTTTTCGTTAAAATTGGTATGAACGTTCAGTGGGATTCCGATCAGACAGTACAACAAATGGTCGACGAGGGCGTACGCCGCGCGTATTTGAACTCAGACAATCCGTTACGTGCTTCGGTCGTCGAGAATCCGGTTGGACCGCGCAAGAACACCAAAGACAACACACCCGCGGTGGTCCACATTGATATGATCCCGGGCGATAAAGTTCATGTTGACGTTGCTGCCAAAGGTGGTGGTTCCGAAAACAAATCAAAGTTTGTCATGCTCAATCCTAATGATTCGATTGTTGACTGGGTTTTAGAAACGGTGCCTAAAATGGGTGCTGGATGGTGCCCGCCTGGAATGCTTGGTTTAGGCATCGGTGGTACGGCCGAAAAAGCCATGGTGATGGCAAAAGAATCTCTGATGGATCCCATCGATATTCAAGAGCTTCAAGCGCGTGGACCGCAAAATTCCGTAGAAGAACTTCGTCTTGAGCTGTTTGAAAAAGTTAACAAGCTGGGCATTGGCGCTCAGGGACTGGGCGGATTAACGACCGTTCTCGATATCAAAATCAAAGACTGCCCAACGCATGCAGCATCGTTACCGGTGGCGTTAATTCCGAATTGTGCCGCAACTCGACACGCACATTTCACACTGGACGGTTCTGGTCCTGCCGAGCTGGAACAGCCGAAAGTGGAAGATTGGCCCGAGGTAACCTGGGAGGTTGGCGAAAGTGTGCGCAAAGTGAATCTCAACTCGGTGAGCAAAGAAGAAGTCGAAAGCTGGAAACCCGGTGAGACTTTATTACTTTCCGGAAAAATCTTGACCGGTCGCGATGCCGCGCACAAACGCATTCAGGAAATTTTTGCCAAAGGCGAGTCATTGCCCGAAGGCGTCGATTTTAACGGTAAATTTATTTACTACGTTGGGCCCGTCGATGCGGTGCGCGATGAGGTCGTTGGGCCAGCAGGGCCTACAACCTCAACGCGTATGGATAAATACACCGACATGATGTTGGAAAAAACTGGTTTGATGGGCATGATTGGTAAAGCCGAGCGTGGCGACATTGCGATCGACGCCATCAAGAAACATAAAGCGGTTTATTTGATGGCTGTCGGTGGTGCCGCTTATCTGGTTTCCAAAGCGATTAAAAAGTCTCGGGTGGTCGCATTTGAAGATTTGGGAATGGAAGCCATCTATGAGTTTGAAGTCGAAGACATGCCAGTAACTGTGGCAGTCGATACGGCAGGTGAGTCGGTACATAAAACCGGACCTGCAGTTTGGAAAGTTAAAATAGAAGAAATGGCAACTTCATAGGTTGCCATTTTTTATTGCGGGCTGTTTTTCCGCTGAAAAAACAGTATTACATCCAACACCATAAATATAAGAGAAGATTATGAGTCAAACACAAAGTCCAGGTGCAAAATTTCGGGCGGCGGTTGCTAACAGTAAACCGCTTCAGGTGGTAGGAACCATCAACGCGTACACCGCTCACATGGCAAAACGCGTCGGTCATCAAGCGATTTATTTATCCGGTGGCGGAGTTGCTGCAAATTCACTTGGGATGCCCGATCTCGGTATCAGTTCATTGGAAGATGTATTAATTGATGTGCGGAGAATCACCGATGTATGTGATTTGCCTTTGCTGGTCGACGCCGATACAGGCTGGGGTGGTGCTTTTAACATCGCAAGAACAGTGAAGTCATTGACCAAAGCAGGCGCGGCGGGTTGTCATATAGAAGATCAAGTCGCTGCAAAACGATGCGGTCATCGACCTGGTAAAGAAGTGGTGTCTAAACAGGAAATGATTGATCGCATAAAGGCCGCGGTTGATGCCAAGACCGACGACGACTTTGTCATCATGGCGCGAACCGATGCGCTCGCAGTTGAAGGTATGGACGGTGCGATTGAACGAGCTTTGGCCTGTGTCGAAGCCGGTGCTGATATGATCTTCCCTGAAGCCATGAGTAATCTCGACGATTACAAAACGTTCAAAGACGCAGTCAAAGTTCCAATTCTGGCAAACATTACCGAGTTCGGAAAAACCCCTTTGTTCTCAACACCAGAGTTGGGCGAAATGGGCGTTGATATTGTGCTTTACTGTTGTGGCGCTTATCGTGCAATGAATAAAGGTGCGTTAAACGTTTATGAAGCTTTGAAAAATGACGGACACCAACGTAACGTCATCGATATTATGCAAACCCGAGAAGAATTGTACGATTATCTGAACTACCACAGTTACGAGCAAAAACTCGATTCACTGTTCGCTGAAAATAAGGAGAAATAATAATGGCAGAACAAAAGAAGAAACCTAAAAAGTCGGTCGCATTGTCGGGCATTGAAGCGGGCAATACGGCTTTGTGTACGGTAGGCCGTACTGGAAACGATCTGGCTTATCGGGGCTACGATATTCTCGACTTTGCAGAAAAAGCCGAGTTTGAAGAAATCGCTTATTTGTTAATTCATGGTAAGTTGCCATCGAAAGCCGAGCTGAAAAACTATAAGTTTAAATTGAAAGCAATGCGCGGTTTGCCGCTCGCGGTTCAGGAAGCACTAGAGTGTATTCCCGCTGCAGCCCATCCGATGGATGTTTTAAGAACCGGTTGTTCAGTAATGGGAACCGTTCTTCCTGAAAAAGACGATCACAATGCGCCTGATGCGCGTGATATTGCCGATCGGCTAATGGCATCGTTCGGCTCCATGTTGTTGTACTGGTACCACTTCAGCCACAACGGTCGCCGTATCGATGTTGAGACAGACGACGATTCTATCGGCGCGCACTTCTTGCATCTGTTGCACGGTGAAGAGCCCAGCGAGTCGTGGGAAAAAGCCATGCACATCTCGTTAATTTTATACGCCGAGCACGAGTTTAATGCCTCAACCTTTACCAGCCGTGTCATTGCCGGTACTAATTCTGATATGTATTCGGCTGTGTGCGGAGCAATTGGCGCACTGCGTGGACCTAAACACGGCGGCGCTAACGAAGTGGCGCTGGAAATTCAAAAGCGTTACACCTCGCCCGATGAAGCCGAGGCCGACATTAAAGAACGCATGGCGCGCAAAGAAATTGTTATCGGGTTCGGGCATCCCGTTTACACCGTTTCTGATCCGCGTAACGAAGTGATCAAAAAAGTTGCCAAGCAATTGTCAGAAGAGCAAGGCGATATGAACCTGTACAACATTGCTGAGCGATTGGAAAAAGTTATGTGGGACGAAAAGAAAATGTTCCCGAACCTCGACTGGTTCTCTGCGGTTTCTTATCATCAAATGGGGATTCCAACCGCTATGTTCACACCGATTTTCGTTATGTCGCGAATTACCGGATGGGCGGCGCATATAATGGAGCAGCGGGTTGACGGTAAAATCATTCGACCTTCGGCCAACTACACCGGGCCTGAGGATTTAAAATGGGTCGATATCGAAGACCGATAACTCGGACCAATTTAAGCCAAGCGTTTGCTTGGCTTTTTTGTATTTGCATCTAGACTTTCCGTATCCACTATCGATTAGATATTACTCTGGATGCGAAATAATATTTGTTTTAAAAGTAGTTGATGCATAGCGAGTCTGATACAAGAATCGTACGATAAAAGAAGCGGTTGATAAAAGAATAGTCTGATAAATACAAACAACACTCGAATCAGAAAATAAGAGCAAGGAAAAACCATGTCTAACAATGTCGAAGCCAATCAACGTCCCGAGCCCGATCAAGTTCTTAAAGATATTGCCGATTATGTTGCTGATTATGTGATTGACAGCGATGAAGCGTTAGAGACGGCACGCTATTGTTTGATGGATACTCTGGGCTGCGGTTTGCTTGCCTTGAGATACCCCGAGTGTACCAAGCATTTAGGCCCTGTTGTACCGGGAACGGTGGTGCCTCATGGCGCGCGCGTGCCCGGCACGCAATACGAGCTTGATCCGGTTAAAGCTGCGTTCGATATAGGTTGTCTGGTGCGCTGGCTCGATTTTAATGACACCTGGTTAGCCGCAGAGTGGGGACATCCTTCGGACAATCTTGGCGCTATTCTTGCGACGGCAGACTTTATCTCACGACAAAATGTGGCCAATGGTTATGATGGCCTTACGGTTGGCAATGTATTGGAGGCGATGATTAAAGCGCATGAGATACAAGGTGTGCTGGCGTTAGAAAACAGTTTTAATCGTGTCGGGCTGGATCACGTGGTATTGGTCAAAGTCGCCTCGACTGCGGTAGTAACCCATATGCTGGGTGGCAGTAAAGAAGAAATTATTGATGCGGTTTCGCAAGCCTTTGTCGATGGACAGTCGTTACGCACTTATCGGCACGCGCCCAATACCGGTCCAAGAAAGTCCTGGGCCGCGGGAGATGCAACCAGTCGTGCCGTTCGCCTGGCGCTGATTACCATGACCGGTGAGCAAGGATACCCTAGTGCCCTCACTGCAAAACAATGGGGTTTTTACGATGTTTCTTTTGGCGGGCAAGCGTTTAAGTTTCAGCGTCCGTTTGGTACCTACACCATGGAGAATATTTTATTTAAATTGTCGTATCCGGCGGAGTTTCATGGTCAAACAGCGGTGGAATGCGCCGTTCAACTGCATCAAAGTGCGCGCGATCGGCTCGATGACATCGAACGGATTGAAGTGACAACCAACGAGTCGGCGATTCGAATAATCAGCAAAGAAGGGGAGCTGTTTAACCCGGCCGATCGCGATCACTGTTTGCAGTATATGATTGCCATTGGTTTGATTTACGGTGAGTTAAACGCTGATCATTATGAAGATGCCGTTGCGGAAAATCCGTTGATAGATGAATTGCGCAGTAAAATGAGCATAGAAGAAGATGAACGCTATTCACGAGAATATCATGAAGAAGGTAAGCGCAGCATTGCCAATGCCATTCAAATCTTTTTTAACGATGGCAGCTCAACCGATAAGGTTGAAGTTGAGTATCCTATCGGGCATCGACAGCGACGCGAAGAGGGAATACCCATTTTGATTGAAAAGTTTAAACGAAATGTCGCTACACGCTTTCCGCGCAAACATGGTCAACAAATCGTTGACATTTGTCTGGATTCAGAAGAATTAAATCAGATGCCGGTTACCGAGTTTATGGATTTACTGGTTATTTGACCGGGTGGACGAAGCCGTTTTATTGGCTAACTGTTGCTCGGTTAACTCAATAATATCAGTCACTGTTACAGTCGTTTTCTTTACCTGCCAATGCACATCGTAACGATAAAGAGTGACGGCATAGCGTTTGCCGTCCTGCGGTTTCAGTTTCTTATAGGCGGGTCTTGGATCTTGTGACAGGACTTCGGTGATGAACGCGTTGAAGTAAGGCAGTTCTGACTTTAGCTCATCAAGTTTTTCCATGGCACTCGGAGTAAACTCAACGGATAATTCGTTATCAGGCCGTTGTTGTGCAAAGCCACCCTGTGCTTCTTCAAGTGCATCGGAATAAGGAATATACGGCTTGATATCGACAATTGGTGTGCCATCCACCAGATCGCCCACAGCGCATTCCAGTTGAATCGACTGACCATTGCGTATGACCTGCTTTAATTCAACAACCGACATACCGATTGGGTTTGGACGAAAACTGCTGCGTGTCGAAAACACCCCGGTTTTGCTGTTGCCTCCGAGTCGTGGCGGACGAACCAGCGCGTTGGCTTTTTTATGCTGATGCTGATGGAATATAAAGATAAGCCAAAGGTGAGAATATTGCTCAATATCTCTTACGTATTCGGGAGTGTTAAATGGAGGTAAAAGTTCGAGCGTCATCGAAGCGTGTTCGACCAGGCCAGGTTGACGCGGTATCGAAAACTTCTCTTTGAACGGTGAGTGTACGACACCAATGGGATGCAGTTGAAAACTCACCGTTCAATCCAGTTTACGTTTTATTCTGCACGTACAAATTTTAAATTAAACGCGACCGGAACCGCGGTGCTAATTGAATCGAGTCCCGCAAGTTCTTTCAGTTTATTGATGCCCGCTAACAGATCAAACTGGCCTGCGTTAACGATGACAGGAGAAACCGCACTCACCATTAACTCATTTTCATTGAGTAGCACCACTGAAATGTCGGCGGTTAAATTAATTGATTTACCATGCAATGCCAAGTTGAAGGGCACCTGAAGCTGAAGGCTGTCGCCCGGCTTTAACTGATTGATGACTTTTGGTTCAATTTTTGTAGTCGCCGTTGCTGTGGCAAATTTGTCAGTATTGAACAAATGCTTTTGCATACGTTCATTGCGAATTGGGATATTGGTTTCGACACTGCTGAGGTCGATCTGGATGAAAACTTCACCTTTAGCAGAGATAGAGCCGGTAAATGATTTAAACGTATTGGTTTCAGCGATGCTGGCCTTTTTAGTCGAAATAAAGCTAAGCGCCGATTGTTGCTGATTCAGGTTCCATTCACTGCTGGCTTCAGTCAAACTGGACACAGTGGTTAAGATTAAAGCAACGGTAATGTGCAATAGTTTCATGAATTCATTTCCCCGAAGATTAAATAGCTAAAATCTAACACCAATGTTGGAACGAGTAAATGATTTTGCCACGGTGGTTAGAGTTGTCGAAATTAGTGTTAAAGGAAAACAGAAAAATGAAATCAATCCTGTGTTTTGGTGACAGTTTTATTTATGGCGATTTTGATGAAAAGTGCGGCGGATGGATCGATCGAATAAAACAACAATCGATGCATCAATGGAGTGACGCCCATTATGCAAAAATTAAAATTTATAATCTGGGTATTGGCGGTGAAACAACCGATGGATTTAAATTGCGCATGATGAATGAGGTAATGGCTCGTCGTATAAAAGGGCAGAGACTTGCTCTCGTTGTGGGGTATGGGTTGAATGACATCGTTATTCATAAAAACAAAAATAAAGTCCCCTTACACTACTATTTAAAGCATCTCGAAAACAGCATCGATTCGGTTCAGTCATCCAACCCTCAGGTAATGGTGTGTGCCATTCCGCCAATACCTGCTCATCTTGATGGTGTGGTCAATCAACACGGTGACTGCCGGTTGAGTCAGGATGTAACACGATACAATGAGGCTCTGGCTTCCCTGGCCGAGAAAAAGAACTGGCTTTTTCTGGATATTTATTCATTGATAAAAAATGCAGAGCATTCGGAAAATCACTCTGTTTGGAGCGATGATGGCGTGCATTTGAACACTCAAGGTCATCAGCTGGTAGCAGAAAGCGCGCTGCAAAAGTACCCTCACTTTTGGCTGTCGGATGACGGTTAAGCATCAGCTGCATAACCTTGGCTACTAATTATTCTACCGCGCCTCATATTTATGAAAGGTTCCACAGCATGCGATCGCAAACGCATTGATTTTTCTGCAATTAATTTCGAAATTGATGGTCAAATCCCATATAATGAAGCGCATAATAAATACGACTGGTCTGAGCTTGTTATGAGCTCAAGACCTCTATAATCGGCACACTTTAAATAATTGGAAGGCACGCTATGTCAGCTGGAGCACTATCAAATTGGGACGATCTTCTGTTATTGGACGATCAATTGACTGAAGAAGAACGAATGATTCGCGATTCTGCGCGTCAGTACGCACAGGAAAAATTATTACCCCGCGTTTTAGAAGCCAATCGTCACGAGCATTTCGATGTCGAAATCATGCGTGAACTGGGCGAGCTGGGTTTGTTGGGATCGACCATAGACGGTTACGATTGCGCGGGCACCAGCTATGTTGCTTACGGATTAATTGCCCGTGAAGTCGAACGTGTTGACTCAGGCTACCGCTCGGCGTGCAGTGTACAGTCTTCTCTGGTGATGTACCCCATCCACAAATTTGGAACCGAAGAGCAACGGCAAAAGTTTCTACCCAAGCTGGCCTCGGGCGAGTACATCGGCTGTTTTGGACTGACTGAGCCCGACGCAGGTTCTGATCCGGGCGGAATGAAAACACGTGCGAAAAAGGTGGATGGCGGTTACCGATTAACCGGCAGCAAAATGTGGATCACCAACTCTCCAGTTGCTGATGTATTCGTCGTTTGGGCAAAAGATGACGAAGGTGACATTCGCGGCTTTGTTCTGGAAAAAGGCATGGAAGGTTTAACGGCACCAAAAATTGACGGCAAGTTTTCTTTACGGGCGTCCATCACTGGCGAAATTGTCATGGATAATGTGTTTGTTCCGGAAGAAAATAAATTTCCTGAAATTAAAGGACTTAAAGGGCCATTCAGTTGTTTGAATATGGCCCGGTACGGCATCTCCTGGGGGGCCATGGGCGCAGCAGAAGCGTGTTGGCATGCCGCACGCCAATACACTCTTGATCGCAAGCAATTCGATAAGCCATTGGCGGCGACTCAGTTGGTGCAAAAGAAACTGGCAGACATGCAGACTGAAATCTCGCTGGGTTTGCAAGCCTCATTGCGGGTCGGGCGATTGATCGACGAGCAGCGTTTCGTGCCTGAAATGATCTCCATGGTGAAACGTAATGCCTGTGGCAAAGCACTCGAAATAGCCCGAAATGCTCGCGATATGCACGGCGGTAATGGCATCAACGACGAGTACCACGTGATTCGCCATATGATGAATCTGGAAGCGGTGAATACCTACGAAGGCACGCACGACATCCATGCGTTAATTCTGGGTCGCGCACAAACCGGACTTCAGGCTTTCAAATAGTCCAGGAAACGTTTCGGACTAACCGAACGCAAAAATGCAAAAAGCCGACATTTCGTCGGCTTTTTTGTGTCTGACTCGCAACCCTCTGATTGGCCAGATATTTAAATTCTTTGTGCTATTCTTAATTAATATTCTGATTCATTATAAAAGCGAATATCTATGGTTGAGTTATCGGTGCTGATTTTGGCAGGAGGAGGCTCCAGTCGACTTAAAGTCTGCAAGCAGATGATCGATTATCATGGTTCTACTCTTATCACTCAGGCCTGCCGTCGAGCATTACAACTGTCCGATACGGTTACCGTGGTAACGGGCGCTTATCACCACCGGGTCGAAGCAGAAATTAATAAGCACAAGGTGAACATCATTTATAATGAAAACTGGGAGCAGGGCGTTGCGAGTTCATTGTCGATGGCAGTAAAGCGAGAGTTCAATAGTGACCGGCTTCTGGTAATGTATTGCCACCAACCGTTCATTCCAGCGAGTCACTACGCCAATTTGAAACAGCGTTCAGATCAGGAACCGAAAAAGATCATCGCAACCGAAGTCAATGGCCAGTTTAGAATTCCGGCTATCTTTCCGCACCATCTGTTTTACGAACTGACCACGCTAAAAGGCGAAGAGTCGCCAGATCAGATTATTGATCAGCATCTTACCGAATTGGCGTCCATACCTTGCGAACAGGCCGCTTTCAGTGTTAATTCACCGGAAGATATGGCCAAGCTGCGCACCTAAAACCGTCAGTGCAGCAACATGAGCGCTTAGTTGGATGATATTTAAACAAAAATATCAAATAAATGAGCGGCTTAAGTAAAGGGTATCAATTTATTCTGAAGAGACTTTCCTGTATAATTACGCACCCGATTTTTAGCAAGATGCGGCCAAAAGTCTCCATTTCGGCCTGATTTAGCGGCATCTTCTCGATAAATTTGCATACAAACGAGGAACAACACGTGTTAGAAGCCTATCGTAAGCATGTTGAAGAACGCGCAGCGGACGGGATCCCTCCCAAGCCGTTAAACGCTGAACAAACCAATGATTTGGTAGAGTTATTAAAGAATCCTCCCGCCGGCGAAGAAGACTTCTTGGTCGAGTTGATCACCAACCGTGTTCCTCCGGGCGTTGATGAAGCCGCTTACGTGAAAGCAGGCTTTTTGTCAGCCATTGCCAAAGGCGAAGCGACATCGCCCCTGATCGATAAAGAGCACGCGGTTAAATTGCTTGGCACCATGCTGGGTGGATACAACATCGCTACTCTGGTCGAGTTGTTAGACAACGAAGAACTGGCCAGACTGGCTGGCGAGCAGTTGAAACACACCATTTTGATGTTCGACGCATTCCACGATGTGGCCGATAAAGCGAAGGCAGGCAATGAAGTTGCCAAAGAAGTCATTCAATCCTGGGCTGACGCCGAGTGGTTTAAAAAGCGTAAGCCATTGCCAGAGAAAGTAACCGTAACTGTATTTAAAGTACCGGGCGAAACCAACACCGACGATTTATCACCTGCGCAAGATGCCTGGTCACGTCCCGATATTCCTTTGCACTCCTTAGCCATGTTGAAAAACCCTCGTGAGGGAATCGATGGCAATCCACTGGAAATCATCGACAAATTACAAGAGAAGGGTCATCCAGTCGCTTACGTGGGTGATGTTGTTGGAACCGGTTCTTCACGTAAATCGGCAACTAACTCGGTCTTGTGGTGCACTGGCGAAGACATTCCTTACGTACCTAACAAACGCGGTGGCGGTTTCTGCCTTGGCGGAAAAATTGCACCAATATTCTTCAACACCATGGAAGACGCTGGCGCTTTGCCAATCGAAGTTGACGTCGACAAAATGGAAATGGGCGATGTCATCGACATTTATCCTTACGAAGGCAAAGTAGAGAAAGATGGTCAGGTGATTGCCGAGTTCAAATTAAAAACTTCGGTAATGATCGACGAAGTACAGGCAGGCGGTCGTATTCCAATGATCGTTGGCCGCGGTTTAACCGCCAATGCACGCGAATTCTTAGGTCTGCCAGAAGCGGACTTTTTCCGTAAACCGGCCGAAGTCAAAGACACGGGCAAAGGCTTTACCTTGGCGCAAAAAATGGTTGGTAAAGCCTGCGGCGTACAAGGGGTTCGTCCTCACCAGTACTGTGAGCCGAAAATGACCACCGTGGGTTCGCAAGACACAACTGGCCCTATGACGCGTGACGAATTGAAAGATCTGGCTTGTTTAGGTTTCTCTGCTGACTTGGTTATGCAGTCTTTCTGTCACACCGCAGCTTACCCCAAGCCAGTCGATGTTGATACCCAGCACACTTTGCCCGACTTTATTCGTAACCGTGGTGGCGTATCATTACGTCCGGGCGACGGTATCATCCACAGCTGGTTGAACCGTATGTTATTGCCCGACACAGTGGGTACAGGTGGCGATTCGCACACTCGTTTCCCAATGGGAATTTCATTTCCAGCCGGTTCGGGCTTGGTCGCTTTCGCGGCAGCAACCGGTGTGATGCCTCTGGATATGCCAGAGTCGGTACTGGTTCGTTTTAAAGGTGAAATGCAGCCAGGCATTACCTTGCGCGATTTGGTTCATGCCATTCCTTACTATGCCATTCAAGAAGGTTTACTAACCGTTGAAAAATCGGGTAAGAAAAACGTATTCTCGGGTCGTATTCTTGAAATTGAAGGTCTTGAGCATTTAACTGCTGAGCAAGCGTTTGAATTGTCTGACGCTTCGGCAGAGCGCTCGGCAGCGGGTTGTACCATTAAGTTGTCAGAAGAGTCGGTTGCCGAATACCTGCGTTCGAACATCGTTTTGCTTAAATGGATGATTGCCAACGGTTACGGTGATGAGCGAACCATTGGTCGACGTATCGAGAAAATGGAAGAGTGGTTGGCGAATCCTGAACTTATGGAAGCCGACAAAGACGCCGAATACGAAGCGGTTATTGAAATCGATTTGAACGAGCTGAAAGAACCCGTATTGTGTGCGCCGAACGATCCAGACGATGCGCGCTTATTAAGCGAAGTCGCAGGCGACAAAGTTGACGAAGTGTTCATCGGTTCGTGCATGACCAACATCGGTCACTTCCGCGCAGCGGGTAAACTGCTCGACAAAGTAGAGCCAGGAACCTTAGCGACAACTTTGTGGATTGCTCCGCCAACCAAAATGGATCAACACCAGTTGATGGAAGAAGGCTACTACAACATTTTCGGCAAATCGGGCGCGCGTTTAGAAATGCCCGGTTGTTCGTTATGTATGGGTAACCAGGCACGGGTTAAACCAAAATCAACGGTTGTTTCTACTTCAACGCGTAACTTCCCGAACCGTTTAGGTCAAGGCGCTAACGTTTACCTGGCATCCGCAGAACTGGCTTCAGTTTCAGCCGTTCTTGGAAAACTGCCTTCAGTCGCTGAGTACATGGAATACGCGAAAGAAATCGACAGCATGGCAGACGACATTTACGTTTACATGAACTTCGATCAAATGGAAGAGTACCAAAAGATGGCCAATTCAGTGACCATTCCGGTATCGAATCAGGTGACCGTCGAAGCGTAATTGCCTCCTTAAAACTTAGTGTTTTTAAGCCCGCTTTATGCGGGCTTTTTTATTGCTATTCAAAAAACACCTCCTATGGAGTTGGTGATCGTTCGTTAGGGGCTTTGCCCGAAGTATCTCCGTGTTAAAGACCTACTTCATTTTGTTCGCAGCAAAGAAGAGAGGTAAATAACATGAGCAGATAGTAATGTTAGTTTGTGAAAACGTAACCTGACCCCCATTGGCATCATACGATTGTGTTGAAAGTCTATTTTTAGTGAGTTGGCAAAAGGAGCTTTTGTCCCTGTTCGATTAGTTGTAAAACTTTTTTTAGGTCTAAAAAAGCTGAATATTTGTCGTGCTTTATTATTTTTCTATTCATCCGTGCGAGATAATTAATTTCAAACGAGTCGCAGGCGAGTCAGTTTTGGGCTCAGATTTTCAAAGTTGAACCTAAAAAAGTGCCTACCTGATGAAGGCGATCACAAAATGAGTTCAAACTAAGGGAAATCAACGTGCGGTGTAAGGGGAACCCCTCATTTCGGCTCAATGTCCCGAATGCTTTACTGATTTGGCTGGTTGATTTTTTGACCAGTTTTTAAATCTATAAATCAAACAATGAGGACCCAATGAGTCAGATAAAAAAGAAAACAGGTATTGCCGGCTTGGTAGGAGCCATGTTGGTCAGCGGTCAGCTTTTCGCTGATCCAAACGAACGAAATTTTCGGGTGATTGTACAAATGAACCCGAACCAAACGGTCGCCGATTTAAATTCGATCGGACAGCCGTTGGGCATTTCATTTAATAAGATAAAAGACGTCGCGACGGGGGCGGTGGTCGTCGAAATTGATGGCACTAAAAATACTCAGGTGCGAGATCAGGCGATCAAATTGATTGGTGAGTCTGATGTTGCCATGTTCGCAGAACTGGATCGGATTTTAACACCCAAAGCAACGCCCAATGACACGCGTTACAACGATCAGTGGCATTATTTTGAGTCCACAGCGGGTATTAATGGTCCGGCAGCCTGGGACCAATCCACCGGCAGTGGTGTGACAGTTGCCGTGATTGATACGGGTTATCGCAATCATGTCGATTTAGACTCGAAAATTTTACCGGGCTACGACTTTATTAGTGATGCGACAACTGGAAATGACGGTGACGGTCGGGATAGCGATGCACAGGATCCGGGAGACTGGACCAACGCCAATGAATGCTATTCGGGATCGCCTGCGACCGACTCCAGCTGGCATGGCTTGCACGTAGCCGGTACCGTAGCGGCAGAAACCAATAATGGGCAGGGGGTCGCCGGTGTTGCCTGGGATGCCGATATATTACCGGTTCGTGTTCTGGGCAAATGCGGTGGCTATACCTCGGATATCGCTGACGGGATCATCTGGTCGTCCGGCGGCAGCGTTTCGGGTGTGCCATCAAACGCTAATCCTGCAGAAGTCCTGAATTTAAGTCTGGGCGGATCGGGCAGTTGTCCTTCTACCACTCAGTCAGCCATAGACACAGCGCGAGCTAATGGTTCTACCGTTGTTGTGGCGGCGGGCAACTCTGATGAAAACGCCAGTGGCCATACGCCTGCCAACTGTAATGGGGTGATCACTGTGGCATCGGTCGATCGCGGTGGTAATCGTGCTTACTATTCGAACTACGGCAGCGTTGTCGATCTTGCCGCTCCGGGTGGTGAAACCACGGTATCTTCGAACGGTGTTTTATCGACACTTAACTCCGGCAGCTCGACTCCGGGGTCGGATAATTACGAGTTTTATCAGGGCACCAGTATGGCCGCTCCGCATGTTGCAGGCATAGCGGCTTTGATGTACGCGGTTAATCCAGACATTACACCGGATGACGTTGAGTCTGATTTGGTCTCCAGCACTCGAAGCTTTCCCGGCACTTGCAGCCAGTGTGGTAGCGGTATCGTTGACGCAGCCGCTGCGGTTTCGGCTGCGCAAGGCGGTGGCACGCCGCCGGGCTCGTGTCCTTCTGGCTATACCGAGTACAGCGGAAATTTAACCGGCTCCGGTGACAGCGAAGTCGAGCCGGACGGAACCTATTATTATTCTGGTAACAGCGGTACTCATTCGGGTGAATTGAGCGGCCCTGGCTCGGCAGACTTTGATCTCTATTTATACAAGTGGGTTAATAGCAGCTGGTCTCAAGTGTCGAGCTCGAGTTCGACGTCATCCGAAGAGAGTATCGATTATTCCAGTGGCTCCGGTTACTTCTACTGGGATATCTACTCCTATTCGGGTAGTGGTGATTACTCTTTCTGTATGAAAAAGCCAGACTAAGGTTTTCCCGGTACGGATGTTTTCGATGCAAAAGGAGAGAAAAGCGCCTGCGGGCGCTTTTTTTGTCGGTCAAAAACGCTGAATGGCGGACCTGGCTGATTAAAATTCAAGCGAAATGGTCGTCTACAACATTTTGTTAAACATTTTCCGGCCCTAACTTTCAGCTTTTTCGCCACTCGCTGAAAAAATTTAGTAAGGTATACAAGTTTGATTAAAGGTCGGGATTCGACCTATTGCAGTTACTGTGGAGGAATGATGAAAAAATCAATAATTACATTGTCGGTGACAGCCGCCATTCTGGGGCTAGGGGCGTGCAGTCAACCGTCAAATGATGAAGCAAAAGCAGAGTCTGCTCAGCTAGCATCTGCGGCAGAAAAGCAGGCCGCTGAAACTAAGGCAGTCAAGGCAACTGAGAAAAAACAGGAGCAAAACGGCAAAGCCGAGCTGGGCAGTTTTGGTGTTGAGCTGGATGCTCGCGATTTATCGGTTAAGCCGGGCGATGACTTTTTTATGTACGCTGGCGGTACCTGGTACAAAAACTACGAGATGCCAGCCGACAAAACGCGATATGGAGCATTTGACAAATTAGCCGATCGCAGTGAAGAGCGTGTGAAAGCGATCATTGACGATTTGTCCAAGCAAGCCGATTTATCGGGTGAAGCCAAGTTGGTGGCCGATTTCTACAATGCTTTCATGGATGTTGAAACCATTAACAAGAAAGGCATTGAACCGATTCAGCCGATTCTTGATGGCATTGCAAAAATCGAAGACGTCAAAGGTTTGACCGCAACTTTTGGTAAAGCCTGGTTGGAAGCGACCAACTCCCCCATCTACGGTGGCATGTGGTTTAACCGGAAAGATCCCGATCAATACCAGTTGTCTTTGGGCGCAGGTGGTTTAGGCATGCCGGATCGCTCTTACTACCTTGAAGAAGGTGAGCGATTCGAAAAATATCGAGCGGAATACACCAAGCACATAGCTGAAATGCTGAGCTTTGCCGGCGTCAAAGAAGCCGATAAAAAAGCACAAGCTATTTTGGCGCTCGAAACAAAAATTGCAGAAGGGCACTGGCCACGTGAAAAACGTCGCGATCGCGATCTCACGTTAAATCAATTTGAGCGAGCAGAATTCAGTAAAGAGTTTCCTGGTTTTGACTGGGACACCTTTTTTGCACAAACCGGTTATAAAATACCTCACTTAAATGTGTCGCAGCCGGAGCCGGTTAAAAAAATGATTGAGCTCATCAATAATGAGCCGTTGGACGTATGGAAAAACTATTTAACTTATCATGCGATCAGCAACAACGCCGGTCTGTTATCAGAAGATATTTATCTGGCCAACTTTAATTTCTACGGTAAAACGCTTAGTGGACAGCAAGAGCCTCGCCCTCGTTGGAAACGTGCGATCAGTCAAATGTCGGGTACCGAGTCACTCGGTTTTGCCATTGGTAAAATTTATGTCGACCGTTATTTTCCTGAGTCGTCAAAACAACAAATGGCCGAATTGGTTGAAAATTTACGAGCCGCTTTAGGTGAACGAATTGAAAAACTCGACTGGATGGGTGAAGAAACCAAAGTTAATGCGCTGGCAAAGTTAAAAGCGTTTCGTCCTAAAATCGGATACCCGGACGAGTGGCAATCGTTTGAAGGTTTAACCATCGATGCGAAGGATTTGGTGGGGAACGTTCATAACATGCGACGTTTTTTCCAGGCGCAAAAAGTAGAGCGTGAACTTGAAAAGACCGATCGCGAGCGATGGGGTATGGTTCCGCAACGGGTGAACGCCTATTACAACAGTTCGTTCAACGAAATCGTATTTCCGGCGGCAATTTTGGAGCCACCATTTTTCGATCCCAACGCCGATCCAGCGGTGAATTATGGTGCCATAGGTGCGGTTATTGGCCACGAAATGGGACACGGCTTTGACGATCAGGGTTCTAAGTCAGATGCCGAAGGCATTCAACGCAATTGGTGGACCGAAGAAGATCGAGCTGCATTCGAAAAGAAGGCCGATAAACTTGCCGAGCAATACAGCCAATACGAACCTATCGAAGGCAACTTTGTTAACGGGCGCAACAGTCTGGGAGAAAACATTGGTGATGTGGGTGGATTAGCCATGGCGTATCATGCCTATAAACTCAGTTTGAACGGCAAAGAAGCACCGGTGATCGATGGGCTGACCGGCGATCAACGTTTCTTCCTTGCCTGGGCGCAAGTGTGGCGTGAGAAGCGAACGGAAGAGTCAATGATGTCGCAATTGCGCGCCGGAACGCATGCACCCGGTCGCTATCGCGCACTGGCACCGCGTAATCACGATGCCTGGTACGAAGCGTTCGACGTACAACCCGGAGACGAGTTATACCTGCCACCAGAAGAGCGGGTTCGAATCTGGTAATGTTTGAATTACCCAACCTTGAAAACGGCCGAATTTATTCGGCCGTTTTTTTTCGGATTAAAAACGTTAAAGCTATTAACCTTTAAAGAACGACCAAAAAAAACCCGCTACATCAGTAGCGGGTGTAGAAGAGGCCTTTCAGCCATGAGTAACAGGGGATTTGTTTTTTTGAGCTTGGTATTACTCTTGAATTTCTCCTCCAATCACACGCGGTGCATCGTCAACGGTAGGTTTGTCATCCCAGGTGATAGTCACTGCGGTGATGTCAGAAGCATCGGGCAGTTCCAGGCTGCTGATATTATCCAGTGATAACTCATTGGCCGAACACAAGTTATTTTCGACGCTGCGTAAACGCTGCTCGACATCGATGCCTTTTACCACGTAGCTGTCGTCAGCCAGGCTCGTTCCGTCAGCAATCGAGAACAATGGACCGTAGCGATTGTTTTCACCTTGCTCGTGTGGAATGCCCCAAAGTTTACCGGCACCACCGTAGTTCAGCATGTAAGACTGACCATCAAATGGCGATGGGTTATTCTCGTCGGCATTGATGTCATTCGCCGTGGTATGGGTGTACAGGAAGTTGATCGGCTTGTCGAACTCGACCAGAGCGTCGCTGCCGCTTTCAGACACAACCGTTGTCTGGTTCCAGTGGTTATGACCGGTTTCCCAGAAGTAAGACACATCGGCGTTCCAAACGTCACGTCCGTCTTCGACGGTGGTTCCAGCAACTACCATGGCACCGGTTTGAATGCCCCAGTAGTGTGGGCTGTTTTCACCAACATTGGCATCTGCAGCCAGGGCCACCGGATTACCTTCCGGATCTTCCAGAGTTAAGGTATCAAAGTTAAAGCTGTAAGTGACCGCGGGGCCAGTCGACTCACCGTTCGAGCCACCGTTACCTTCAATGTAGGGGCTGTCGTTGTTGTAATTGATCTGATCACTGCTGATATTGCTTTTCAAACATTGGTGATAGCAATCTAACTGCAACGCGCTCGCGCTGCCGTCTAAATCAGCGGTGCTTCTTACATAAGATTCTTCATAAATGGTCACTGAAGTATCGTCGTGGAAGGCATCGTAATTAACGCCGCCGCCCAGTGCCTGTGACCAGAAGAACATATGATCGTCGGTTAGAACGTAGGGCTCAATGGGTTCGAAATCCACCGTGCCATCGGAAGCTTCAGTGCGTCGAGCGATGGCGTAGAAACCAGGCTCTCCAACTTGATCGCCACTGTTCAGTTCAAAGTCGTGTGTGTACTCAACCCGCAAATCACCGTATTCCAGATAAACGCCTTCAATCTCTTCTAGAGGCAAGCTGGTTTTCACTCGCTTAACCAGTTTTCCGGGCGCGTGTAACACGTCGTAAGTGGCGGTTGAGTTGTCGTCATAATTTTGTTTGACGATCTCGGTCACCTGGCTCATATCGACTTCTTCTGGCAGCCACATGCCCCAGTAACCGATGTGTCCGAAATAGCGGTTATCGCCTATGTCGGTATAGAAGGGGAAGCCGCTGTTTAACTCGACGCGTGATAAGTCTGAGCTGTTATAAAGATTGTAACGCCAGACAAACTGATCGAACTCGTTACGTGCGAAACACATTTGTTCATCGGCTTCACCGTTAAGATCGGTGTCTTTGCCGCGCAGGTAATATTCTTGGTCGTAAGCCACGCTGAATTGAGCGCCAAAGGTGCCGTTGGGTTCGCTGTGCTCAAAAGCTGTTTTTGCGATACCACTTTGTGACTCGGCAGAATCCATCAAGATGTTGGTGGCTTCAGAGAAGGTAAAGCCCATTTCTTCGGAACCACCTTCGTCAAAGAACAAAATATTGGGTCGCCCATCGCTGTCGACGCTGGCTTGAATGGTACCGTGCATGGTTTGCATGTCGTTACCGTTCATATCGACCACGCCTTTCCAGTTCATAATAAACTGGCCGTAAGGATTGGATTCGTCACCTTCGGAGTCGATTGTGACTTCTACCAGAATGCGTTGTTGATCCATTGGATCGCCGTTTTCATCAGAGCCTTCGGCGGGAACCCAAATGCGAACGGTTTGTGGAGCGTCGTTAGACTCTCGACTTGACTCGATGGTCCACAGTTGGAAAGATTCGGTGTTACCAGAGGATTGACCAGTGTCTTCATCCGATTCTTCAGTACGGCATCGTTCGGTATCGACCAGGGCGGTGTAGGTTTCGTTAACGATTTGATCGGCGCCTGTCTGGCTGACGTAGCATAAGATTTCGTTAACCATTTGAAGCGGCTGCATCGCTTCATCCCAAACGTGAACGCGTTTTTCGTCGTTTTCAAAATCGTTGTTGGCTTTAAAACGATTTTTGTTGTTGGTTCCAGAATCGTCTGATGCCAACAAGATGGATATGTCGTCGGGTAAATCTAAGGGAGTGACATCTTCTTCAACGGGATCTTCGATGACTGGCGGATCTTCTACCTCAGGCGTGGGCGAATCACTTCCGCCGCCGCCACAGGCTGCCAGTGCTAAGAAAATGGGTGATAAAGTCCAGTGTTTATACTTCATGGTTGACCTCTACAAATTTTGAACGTTGATTCAAAAGAGGCACCAAATAAATGGCTGGCTTGCGACTTGCAATATTAACTATTTATTTGGCAACCCCGCTATCATAGGCTTTTAACGCCCTTAGATCGGTGGCTTTGCGTAGCAAAGCTTTCGCTTTGAATGCCCTTTTACAAACAAATGGCTGTTTTTTGAACAGCTGTACAAAGCTTAGTCAGCGAGGTTGAAATTTCAAATAGCGATTCGTTATAGATTGCATCTACTTATTCGTCAATTTCTGGCTTAGCGGCGGTAATTACTGATTTTCTTGCGTTTTTTGTCTCATTTTAGAATGCGTGTCGAATGATTGTTAAAAGTCGATGAAATTAGAATGCCTTAGTAATATCATACTGTTCTAAAAATTTTTCTTTCAATGTTAATGTCAAGGACACAATTTGCGCTTAACCCGTCAAAGTCTGGCCAATCCTGCGGCCGTCATCGTGATTACGGCAATCGTTGTTTTGTTAGGAATCATTTCGATGCTACGCATACCGGCGCAGCTATTACCCGATATTGAAAAGCCCATTATTTCTATTATTAATTCGTGGCCGGGTGCATCGCCGGCCGAAATGGAATCGGAAGTCAGTGTGCCTGTTGAAGAAGTTCTTATGGGCACGCCCGGAATGACCGATCTTCAGACCTGGAATATGGCGAATTTTGGTTTTATGCAACTCGAGTTTGCCATCGAAACCGATATGACTCGCGCGCTGATTGAGGTAATCAGTCGGTTAAACCGGTTACGCCCCTTGCCCGCGAACGCTGAAAAACCCCAAATTTTAATGGGCGAATGGGGCGATGCCAACGACACCTTGATCGAATATTTCATTCAACAAAAACCGGAAACCAGTAAAGCCGAGCATTCGAAAAATTTAAAGTATCTGCGCGATGACATTGTGCCAAGATTACAAAGTTTGTACGGCGTCTCACGGATTGAGTTTGACGATGGAACCGGTGGGCTCGGCAATCAGCTGCAAATAATTTTTGATCCTTATCGGGCGGCGGAGCTTGGTATCGACATTGCCCGAGTTACTCAGCAAATTGGACAGTCGGCGGACATATCCAGTGGGTTTGTTGACGTTGGTCGTCGTCAATACATTCTGCGCTACGAAGGGCGGTACGATTTTAATCAACTGTCGAACTTGATCCTCGACTGGCGCGAAGGTCAACCCGTGAAACTCGGTGACATTGCCGAGTTTAATATTGGTCCCGGTCGTGAAGACGGTTTTATTTATCAAAACGGCAACAAAAGTTTCCGGTTGGCGGTTTTTAAAACCAACGATGCGAATGTTCTTGAAGCTCTGGAGACGGTTAAAAATGAAGTCGATCAACTGAATGCCGGTGAGTTTAACGATCGTGGCTTAAAAGCTCAGTATTCATTTGATCCAAGTAAGTACATTAAGCGTGCCATGGGATTATTGGGTGGCAATCTTGTGATTGGCATGTTGCTGGCAATCGGAGTTTTATGGCTGTTTTTACGGCAATGGCGCGCCACCTTTTTAATTGCGTTGGCGATCCCGGTGTCTTTGTTGGCTACTTTCGTTGTACTCGGATTGGCCGGACGATCGCTAAACGTTATTTCTTTGGCCGGTTTGGCCTTTGCTACGGGCATGGTGCTTGATGCGGCTATTGTGGTACTTGAAAACATTGTACGACACCGTGAGCAGGGCGCTTTGCCCGATGACGCCAGTGACAAAGGAGCGACTCAGGTTTGGGGAGCGCTTCTGGCGTCAACATCGACCACGGTTGCGATTTTTATTCCCATTATGTTTCTGGAAGACGCCGAAGGGCAGATGTTCGCTGATTTGGCACTGACGATTGCCATTGGCGTCTCGATTTCACTGTTGGTAGCGGTAACTATTTTGCCCACCAGCGCGCGTTACTGGATGCGTCAAACGCCGCAACAGCCGACCACAAAAAAACGCTGGTCGCAAATGGCGGATCGAATCATGACAATGACCAACTCCAAAACCCGGCAGTGGTCGTGGGTCGTGGGATTAATTTCTGTTCCGGTTTTGGTTACCCTTTTGCTCTGGCCCAACAGCAATTATTTGCCGCCCGTTAAACGCGACACCATTGACAGCTTTTTATTTTTTCCTCCTGGAACCAACGTAAAAACCGCCGATGCTGAAATCGCCAAATTAATTGACAAGCGTTTAGCGCCTTATCTGTCGGGCGAGAAAGAACCGCAAGTGAACGATTATTTTTTATGGTCGTTTCCGGGGGCTTCAGGCGGCTGGTTGGCGATTAATGGCAGTGAAGGGACCGATCTCGATGCGTTGCAAGCCGAAGTGCAAAATGAAGTTATTTCAGGCATCCCCGATCTGATTGGGTTTACGTTAAGACGCAGTTTGTTCGGTGGGTTCAGTGATAGCAACAGTGTCGAAATGCAGATCACATCAAGTGATCTCGACGCGGTTAAACAGGGCGCAAAAAATGCCATGGGATTAATCATGGGCAAAATTCCTGGAGCCACGGCCAATCCAGTGCCCGATCCATACGCTGACTCTACCGAACTTCGATTTGCGCCAAACGATATCCGACTGGCAGAAGTGGGTTGGAATCGACAAGATCTGGCGCGGGTTATTTTAGAGCTAGGGCAAGGCGTCTGGTTGGGAGAATATTTTAATGGCGAAGAACAACTGGACATTTATGTAAAAACCGTCCGTTTCAATTCACCCGAAGAAATGGCGGCGATTCCGGTTGTCACACCGAAAGGCGGCGTTGTTCCGTTGGGTGAGCTGGCAAACATAAAACAACAACTGTCACCCAGTGCGATCGTTCGATTCGAACGCAAACGTGGTTACAGCATTGCGGTGAATCCACCCGAAGGCATGTCGCTTGAAGAGTTGATTGACGAGTTAGATGATAAAGTCGCGCCTGATTTGTTAAACCAACTGCCGGCCGATGGCAACATTCATTACGCAGGAAGCGCCGAAGATCTGGAGCGTGCCATTAGTACCTTGAGTTTAAATTTTATCATGGCGTTCGTTTTACTGTTGCTGATTATGGCGGCCTTATTTAAATCGTTAAAGTCGGCACTTTTGATTGTAATATCGATCCCGCTCGCCGGTGTCGGTGGTGTGTTGATGATTCAATTGATGAATTTATTCAGCCACCAACCGTTGGACTTATTAGGGATGATTGGCTTTATCATTTTATTGGGACTGGTTGTCAACAATGCGATTTTACTGGTCGCACAAACCCGCAATGCGGAATTGCGCGGACTGTCGCGAGCAAACGCCGTTCGCGAAGCTCTAACACTTCGATTGCGGCCCATATTTATGAGCACGCTGACCAGTTTGTTCGGGATGTTACCTCTGTTACTGATTCCCGGCGATGGAAGTGAAGTGTACCGTGGTATGGCGGCTGCCATTGTTGGCGGCATGAGTGTCTCAACAATTTTCACACTAATTTTATTACCCAGCTTGCTTCAATTGACGCATAGCGAGAAGGATCCTGTCCATGCGAATTAAAAATACAACCAAGCACTTGTCATTTATTTTAGTCAGTATGGTTTGCTCATCCGTTTCGTTTACTGCATGGTCGCAAAGTCAATCAATGCCTCCAGCGCAGGTGAAAACAGCGCCCGCGATGAAACGTATGATGGCACCAACCATGGACATTTCTGGTACGGTGATCAGTCGCAACCGTTCTAAAATACCGGCTCAAGTTGAAGGTACGTTAATCACAACCGCCGAAGTGGGAACCGAACTACAGCAAGGGGATGTTATCGCGAACATTGATCCGCAGGTTTATCAAATCAATGTGCGCCGCGCCGAAGCGTTGCTAAAGCGACTCAAGGCTGACTTAAATTTTCGTGAGCAAGAAGTAAAACGTTTTAATACTTTGGCATCACGCGATAGCGCTTCTAAAGCACAGTTACAGCAAGAACTGGCGCGCCGCGACATGGTTGTTCAAGATATCGAAGACGCCAAAGCACAATTGGCTTTAGCAAATAGAAACTTGCAGCTCACGACAATAAAAGCGCCATTTCCGGGGCATGTTGTGACTCGACATGCACAAATTGGCGAGTATTTGTCGGTGGGTAATCCGGTGTCAACGCTGGTTGATACCCGGCATCTGGAAATTGTGCTTCATGCTCCAATGCAGCTTTTTTCATTGTTAAAGAAAAGCAGCGAAGTGAATGTGAAGGTGGGCACTGACAATCGTCGGCTGCCGATTCGTTCTGTGTTACCGGTCGGCGATCAGGTTTCACGAATGATCGAGGTACGAGTTGCCTTACAAAGCAACGGCGAAGATAAGCGACAGAATAACAATCAGGACAGTCGTTGGATTGCTGGCACGGCGGTAACCGTGAGTCTACCGAGAGAAGAGGGCAGTAGCTCCGTTGTGATCCCAAGAGATGCCCTGGTGATAAAGGGCAATGAAACTTTCTTTTATCGAGTCTCCAACGACGGCACCGCCGAACAATTCCAGGCCAAGGTGACAGCAGTCGACGGGCAATGGGCTGCGATCAGTAATCCGATCAGTGAGGGCGATAAAATTGTTATTCGTGGAGCTGAGCGACTGCAGCCCGGGCAGCCGGTTAATGTCATTAAATAGCCCTCAAACATTCATTAAATCGAACGACGGTTCGAGAAGGTGATACTGCGAAGGATTCGTTGGAGAAAACTGTTATGAGTAGTCAGAAAATGGAAGGCTTGAGAATCTCTACTGACAAGAATGAGCTAGATAGGGAACTAATTTTTAATTTTCTTCACTTCGAGGCTCATTGGTGCAAAGGGATACCGAAAGAGTTAGTGGAAAAATCCATAGAACATAGCTTGTGCTTTGGCGCTTACATTGGTACACAGCAAGTTGGCTTTGCTCGTATGATCACAGACTACTCTACCTTTGGGAACTTAGTAGATGTATTCGTAGTTGAAGAGCTACGAGGTAAAGGTATCTCGAGAGCCATTCTGAATGCAGTCAGCGAGCACTCTGAACTTCAGGGGCTGAGGCGAATAACTTTAGCCACGTCAGACAAGCAAGCGCTTTATGCTAAATTTGGTTTCACTGAATTAACACGTCCAGAAATATTTATGCAAAAATTCAATCCTTTGGTTTATTCAAAACATACCAAAGCTGTTCATGCCCGCAAACATCCGCTCCGCGGCGGGCATCGGAAACAATGACGCTGCGTTTTATTGCGCCGTAGCTTGAGGGCGTTACTTGCCTAAATGAGGCTTTGACTGAATATGAAAGAATTGATTGAGAATGAGATTGCTTTACATCGTCTTGAAATTCGGACTGATAAAAATGAGTTATCAAAATTACTTCATTCAAGCTTTATTGAGGTTGGCATGTCAGGCCAAACATTTAGTTTTAATTCTATAATCGAGTCAATGAGTGCAGAAAAGTCAACTGGTTCTGTAATCCATTCGCAAGACTATGAATGCATCGAGCTTGAAGGCGGTGCTGTTCTTTTGCTGTATAAATCTGCCGTTATTAATAGTGATGGCTCAATTGAACGATTTGCTAAGAGGTCATCCGTTTGGGTAAAAGTCGAAAATAAATGGAAACTACGGTATCACCAAGGTACCTCCTGTGATGAGTTTCAACTCAACAAGTAACACACGGAAATAATGGGAAACTCTGGGATCTTCGGATTGTGTGAAAAGTGATGGGTGTCCTGTTTTGCGCTTCCGTGCTGAGGTCTCAAGTTTTGGATTAAACTGAAGGTGCAGGCAGCCGTTTATCACGAACATGATTCGATCCGGACTGTTTGGGATGGTTGTCGATAATGCATGACCCGCGTCCTTATTTTTGCTTCATTCATAGCGGTGCGCTATTCTTTGCTATCTCAAAATCAAAATAATTATCAGTTATCTCAATAGCCGGAGTTGGCCTTGTCTAATCTTTTGGAACCAATCGTTTCATCCATAAGCAGAGGAGTCGCTTGAAAATGCGTTGGTAAACCACCGTGATTCTAATAAGAGGAACCAAAAAATGAGAATAACAAGCGTTTTGTTATTGCAATTATTTTTCGGGTCTATAGGCATTATTCCCTTAGCGTTTGCAACTGATAATATTACCGAGAAGGTTCAGCTTCTCGAAGACGAAATTCAGCAAACCAATATTTATCGAGTGTATTTTTCCAGTGAGGCTATGGCCAACAAGCTTGCGATTACGTTTCATAATCAGTTAATGGAGTCGCATAAAGACAAAGGCTATTTAATCATTCAGCTTACAGAAAAAGATATTGAGAAACTCAAGCCATTTAAGTTTAAATTAAAACCAGCAAAAGATTTTATACAGCGACGCAACCTGAGGTTGAAGGCAATTCAAAATCAATTGCGTCAAGGTAATTTAACAACCGATTCTGCTGCAGCAATTCCTGGATACGCCTGTTATGAAACGGTCGAAGAGACCTTCGCTGCTGCCGAGGCGTTTGCTACCAGCCACCCGAACTTGGCGCAGTGGATTGATGTTGGCGACTCCTGGGAAAAGACCAATAATATTGGCGGCTACGACATTAACGTGTTAGTGCTGACCAATCAGTCGAACACTTTTGAGAAACCTAAGTTATTTATTAACAGTGCTATTCATGCTCGGGAGTACACAACGGCACCATTAAACCTGGATTTTGCGCGTTGGTTGCTCAATGGTTACGACACCAATGCCGATGCGCGTTGGATTTTGGATCATCACGAAGTGCATTTAATGTTGCAAGCGAATCCCGACGGTCGTAAGAAAGCCGAAGCGGGCAGTAGTTGGCGAAAGAACACCAATCAAAATTATTGTGGTACTACGTCAAGTAGCCGGGGTGCCGATTTAAATCGTAATTTTACCGATCGCTGGGACATTACCAACGGTTCCGGTTCCAGTGGCTCACAATGCAGCGCTACTTATCGTGGCCCGTCAGCCGGGTCGGAACCGGAAATTCAAGCCATCGAAAATTACGTGCGCAGTCTGTTTCCTGATTTAAGAGGGCCCAACGACAATGATGCAGCACCACTGAATACGACAGGAATGCATATTGATATTCACAGTTACAGCGAACTTGTGCTGTGGCCGTGGGGCGATCAAAATAACTTAGCACCGAATGGTGCGCAGCTTCGAACATTGGGGAGAAAGTTTGCTTTCTTTAATGGCTACATGCCGCAACAATCCATCGGTTTGTACCCAACCGATGGAACCAGCGACAACGTCAGTTACAGCGAACTGGGCGTTCCGGCGTTTACTTTTGAGTTAGGAACCCGGTTTTTTCAAAACTGTTCGACCTATGAGAATACCATCAAGCCCGACAATTTACCGGCACTGATTTACGCGGCAAAAGTGATTGGCGCGCCTTATGTCACACCATCGGGTCCGGATGTTTTGAACCTGGTACTCAGTGACAGTGCATCGACCGATGGCGTACCTGCAGGGACACCGGTTCAGTTGACTGCCGAAGTTACGGATACCCGTTTCAGTAATCGTAACGGGAGTGAAAGTACACAATCGATTTCTGGCGCTGAATATTTTATTAATGTGCCTCCCTGGCAAGAAGGTGCCGTGGCTTATTCGTTGGATGCCGCCGATGGCGCATTCAATCAGAAAACAGAGGCGATTACTGGCACGATTAACACCAGTAACCTACCCACAGGTGAGCATATTATCTTCGTTCGGTCGAAAGACGCATCCAATACTTTGGGCGCTGTTACTGCAGTGTTCCTGAAAATTAACGACGACACACCACCGCCGTTAAATGCAGATTTTATTTATAATTGCAGTGGTCTTTCTTGCGACTTTGACGCATCTTCCAGTACCGGTTCGGTTGTCAGTTATCAATGGAACTTCGGTGATGGACAATCGAACAATGGCCGATTGGTTTCACACACTTATGCTGCTGCAGGGGAGTATCCGGTCAATCTAAGTGTGCAAGATGCCGAAGGTAACTCGCAATCCAAAGTTGAAACGGTTTTGGTCTCTGACATTGCCGATAACGAATTAGAAAACGGTGTCACCAAATCGAATCTGTCGGGCGCGCAGGGTGAGCTGCTTCAGTATATTATGCGGGTGCCTGACAATGCCAAGAGACTGTCTTTTGTTATTTCTGGCGGTAGTGGCGATGCCGATTTGTACGTCAGATTTGGTTCGGAGCCGACAACGACCCAGTACGATTGCCGACCTTATCGAAATGGAAACAACGAAACTTGCGCCATCGACAATGTCCAAACCGGAACCTATTACATTATGCTTCGTGGCTATCGGGCGTTCTCTGGTGTCAACCTCACCGGGTCTTATATCATCGGCCAGCCGGGTGGTTCATTTGAACAGCGGGGATTGTCTGACGCTCAAGGCGGTTGGCAACACTTTTCCGTTGAAATTCCCGCTGGGATGACCGACTTTGACATCAACCTGTCGGGCGGAAGTGGTGATGCCGATCTGTATGTGCGGCAAGGCAGCCAACCGACAACCGGCGAATACGACTGTCGACCTTACCGATGGGGTAATAATGAGTCGTGCAGTTTTTCGAATCCGGGCGCAGGAACCTGGTACATCAGTGTGCGAGCCTATTCCAGTTACACGAATGTTGATGTCTTGGCGACCTGGGATTAACCTTGCGTTTTGGTTGCTCGATTGAATTAAGCGGGAAGCGATTCCCGCTTAGTCATTAGATTTGAAGTAGAAACTGAAACGAATTTTATTCGTTCAAATTTTAAAACCGGTCAATTCTTTGTAATGTTTTCGGCAAAGTGAAACGTATTTTTCGTTGCCGCCGATTTCTACTTGCGCGCCATCGGTTATCGGTGTGCCTTGTTCATCCACCTTGGCAATAAAGTTCGCTTTCTTCCCGCAATGGCAGATGGTTTTCAATTCGATGAGTTTATCGGCCCAGGCCAACAGAGCTTCGCTGCCTTCGAAGGTTTCTGCACGAAAATCGGTTCGAATGCCAAAGGTGAGAACCGGTATTTTCAATTGATCGACGATTTCGGTCAGCTCGAACACTTGTTTGCGGCTTAAAAACTGAGCTTCGTCGATTAACAAACAATGCACTTTGTGTGGCAAGGACTCCAGATGTTCAATGAAACTGAAGTCTGCATTGAAGGGGTAGGCTTCTTCACTCAGTCCGGTACGAGAGGCGACCAGATTTTTACCATAGCGATTGTCGATCTCGGGCGAGTAGAGCGATGTCGTCATCCCTCGCTCCTGGTAATTGAACGAGCTTTGTAGCAAATAGGTTGATTTGCCCGCGTTCATTGACGAATAGTAGAAATAAAGTTGTGCCATGGTATCGGTTCGTTGGAAAAGCGTCGACGAATTATAACGGCAGAATGTTTTGATGCAAGAGTGGATAGGATGCTAGGCCAATCGTTGGTATAATTGCGCCAAACGAACCAAGATAGTCATAAAATGCAGATTGTTAACTACAAAAGCGCTGACGCCGCTGAAAAATTTGTCACTTCGTTGAGAGAGACCGGTTTTGGCGTTTTAGAAAATCATCCGATTGACCAGGAATTAGTCAACTCGATTTACGCAAACTGGCAACAGTTTTTTGATGGTGAAGAAAAGCATCAATACCTGTTTGATGAAGAAAAGCAGGATGGATTGTTTCCTTTCGAGACTTCAGAAACGGCGAAAGGGCATGAAATTCCCGATTTAAAAGAGTTCTATCATGTATACCCTTGGGGGCGTATTCCTGAGCACCTGAAACAAGAGATCATGGAATACTATCGCCGCACGTCTGAGTTTGCTGCTGAGTTATTAGGTTGGATCGAGCAATACAGTCCAGCGGACGTTGCCGCGAAATATTCAGAACCCCTGTCAAAAATGATCGAAAATACGCCCAACACTCTGTTACGGGTACTGCATTATCCGCCATTGTCTGGAACCGAGCGAGAAGGTGCGGTTCGTGCCGCGGCCCATGAAGACATCAACTTGATTACCATATTGCCTGCAGCCAGCGCATCGGGTTTACAGGTAAAAAAGAAAGACGGCAGTTGGATGGACGTTCCAAGCAACTTTGGTAATTTGATTATTAATATTGGTGACATGCTGCAAGAAGCGTCTGGCGGTTATTTTCCGTCCACCAGTCATCGGGTGATCAATCCAACGGGCGATGAAGCGAAAAAATCACGCATTTCGTTGCCGCTATTTTTGCATCCGCGTTCAGAGGTGGTGTTGTCAGAACGTTACACTCAGGCGAGTTATCTGTTAGAGCGGCTGCGTGAACTTGGTGTGAAAAGCTAAGTCATCGAGAAACGCATTCGACAGACATTAAAAAAGGAGCTTCAAGCTCCTTTTTTAATGTCTGACAAAGTTAGGCTTAAGCAATCGATATGAACAGGCCGGCGATAGATGCGCTCATCAAGTTGGCCAGTGTGGCCGCGAGCAGTGCTTTCAAACCCATCGAGGCCAATTCACCGCGTCGCTCCGGGGCCATGGAGCCAACACCACCCAGAAGAATCGCTATGGACGAGAGGTTGGCAAAACCGCACAAGGCGAAAGTGACAATGACCTTGGTGTGATCGCTCAGTTGATCCTGATAATTGACGAAGTCGAGGTAGGCGACAAACTCGTTGATGATCATTTTTTGACCAAGGAAGCTACCAGCAATATGCGCCTCGTCCCAGGATACACCCAGTACCCAGGCAATGGGTTGGAAAGCGTAGCCCAGCAGCGCTTGCAAAGTTAAGTTGTCGTAGCCGAACAAGCCGCCGAAATAGCCCAAAGTACCGTTGATTAATGCGATTAAGGCAACGAAGGCGATCAGCATGGCGCCAACATTGACGGCTAACTGGGCGCCATTAATCGCGCCTTCTGCCGCAGCATCAATCACGTTAACTTTCTTCGGTATTGCCGACTCGCCCAAGTCCTCGATGTCATTTTTGGGTTCTTCGGTTTCTGGCATAATTAATTTGGCCATTAAGAGGCCACCGGGTGCTGACATAAAGCTGGCGGCTATCAAATACTTCAATTCAATGCCAATGCCAACGTAGCCCGCTAAAATCGATCCGGCGATTGAACCCATGCCACAGACCATCACGGCGAACAATTCTGAACGGGTCATTTTGGCCACAAAGGGACGCACCACCAAAGGCGCTTCGGTCTGACCGACAAAAATATTCGCTGTGGCGCACAATGATTCAGGACGGCTAGTACCTAGCACCTTACGCAAGCCACCACCAAGAATTCGAATGATGAATTCCATTATGCGCAGGTGGTACAGCACGGCAATGAGTGACGATAAGAAAATAATGACCGGCAAAACGTGAAACGCAAAAACAAAGCCCATGTTTGTTTTGTCCGCGACATTGCCGAACATAAAGCTAATGCCATCATTAGCATAAGCCAGTAAGCTATTGACGGAGTTAGAAAAAGAGAGCAATAGATCTTTGCCAAAAGGAACATACAGCGCGAATGCTCCAATGGTTAACTGCAGTCCCAGAGCACCCGCCACGGTACGCCAGTTAATGTTTTTCCGGTCACCTGATAATGCAAAGGCAACGGCCGTAATAATGCTGATGGCGAGAATGCCGCGAAATATTTGTTCCACTGGTCTGTCACATTTATTGTTTTAGTCAGCTGTAAAGGATTTAAGCTGTTCAAAAAAGGGGCGCATCATACCAGTTAATTCAAATAAATTCTAAGGGAGATTATTCTTGGTTGTTTTTTGAGCGGTTGCTGGCGCCTCTAAATCACGAGTATTATGCAGGACGCAGTCGTTTGAACGACAATTAAGCTTAAAAGTCGGACGATTTAATCGTGATTTTAAATCGAAAATTTTAACTAGGACAGGTAAAAGTGAAAAGGAAATGCCCACATTGCCAAAAACAGTTATTAAAACCGCAAAGCGTTTTGCGACAGCGATTTGCAAGATGTCAATGCTGTGACGAGATCGTAAAGCAGTCTTCGGTTTTCCGTATAATGGTTGCCATCGTTGCAGGTTTGATTCTTTATTGCATCATATTTTGGAACTTAAACGGGATATTCAGCTTGTTATTGATTGGCTTGCTGTTTTTAATGGAGTTTTTGATTCCCTATCGTAAAACCGATGAGCGTCCCTGGGACAGCTTGAGACTGTCCGACAATGTCAGATTTGAAGTAACTTCGGATGTGAATGAAAATATCCGACGCTTCAAAGCCGCTCAGTACGCGGAGTTGCAAGAGAGAGTCGAGCGAGCGAAGTCTGCATTTTAAAAGCATCGAGTCTACCCACAGCCAGTTTGCGCAAAATTGTTGCAATGAATTGTCAGAATTCAAAGGTTTCCGCTATATTGAAGCTTGAATAAGAAGGAGAAAAAAATGCGTCTTGTCTGGTTGTTCTGTCTTTCAATCATTTCAGTTGGGGTGACTGCCGCCGAAGAGAAAAAAGAAAATCCGCGGGCCGACTATATTCGGGCGAATTATGCCAAGTACGAATATGAAATCCCCATGCGTGACGGCAAAACTCTGTTTACCTCGGTTTACGTTCCCTATGACAAAGATCAGGAATACCCAATATTGATGCTGCGAACACCGTATTCCGTGGGACCTTACGGTGCCGATCAGTATCGCAGTTCACTGGGACCATCTGCGTTATTTGAAAAAGAAAAATTTATTTTCGTATGGCAAGACGTTAGAGGGCGTTTTCGATCAGAAGGCGAGTTCGTCAATATGCGACCACAAAATGCCCATTCAAAGGGCAACAAGGCGGTCGACGACGCTACAGACACCTATGACACTATCGAGTGGTTGGTGAATAATGTACCCAACAATAACGGCCGTGTCGGTATGTGGGGCGTGTCATATCCCGGCTATTACACCTCAGTGGCTTCGATCAATGCGCACGATGCACTGAAAGCTCTGTCACCGCAAGCACCAATCGCCGACTGGTTTTTCGACGACTTTCATCGAAATGGAATGTTTGCCTTGCCGATGGCGTTTGTGTTTTTTGATGTGTTCGATAATTTTCCTGAAGAGAAACACAACACTTGGCCTGAAGGGTTGGACCTTCCGACTCACGATGGTTACGACTTTTTTCTCGAGTTAGGACCTCTGTCGAATGTGAATGAGAAATATTTTAAAAATACACGACCGTTCTGGAATGATCTGGTCGCTCACCCCAATTACGATGATTACTGGAAACAACGCGACCTGTTGCAGCACCTGGACGACACCGAGCCGGCAACCTTAGTAGTGGGCGGCTGGTACGATACCGAAGATTTGTACGGTCCGCTGAAAACCTACCAAACCATGTCACACAAAAATCGCGAAGCTCACGTCAAACTTGTCATGGGGCCATGGTCGCACGGTCAATGGAATGGTAAGGACACCGACAATATGGGTGAGGCGCAGTTTGGTTTTCAGACCGGGCAGTGGTTTCAAAGTCGCGTATTGCTGCCATTTTTTCTAAAACACCTGAAAGACAAAGACGCCGAAATCGCGCAAGCCACCATGTTTGAAACGGGCGCCAATCGTTGGCGCGAATTTTCACAGTGGCCACCGAAACAGGCAAAACGTTTTAGCCTGTATTTTGCTGAAAACGAATCTTTGTTATCGGAACCTCAAGCGGAACAAGCGCCATATACCGAATACATCAGTGATCCGCACAACCCGGTGCCGCATTCGAAAAAGATTGGACGAGGTTGGGATCGGCCCTACATGGCAGAAGACCAGCGTTTTGCGGCACGGCGTCCTGACGTGATCACTTTCGAAACAGAACCTCTTAAAGACGATCTGACTTTGGCTGGTCCCATTGGTGTTGATTTGTTTGTTTCAACGAATCAAACAGCAGCGGATTTTGTTGTAAAACTGATTGATGTCTTTCCCGGCAAAGATTTGAACACAGGAAAGTTGGACAAGAAAAACGGAAATCGACATGAGTTAGTTCGCTGGGGATCGATCCGTGGACGCTTCAGAGAATCAATGTCGAATCCTGTGCCATTCAAACCAAATGAAGTGACTAAAGTGTCGTTTGAGCTTTACGATGTTTTTCATACCATAAAGCGTGGTCATAAATTGCAAATCATGGTCCAGAGCTCTATGTTCCCATTTCTGGATCGGAACCCACAGACCTACGTTGACAATATATTCAAGGCAAAGTCATCCGATTTTGTGAAAGCCACTCACCGGGTGTATCACAACGGAGAAGCCAACAGTAAAGTAACGCTGAGTATTTTGGAGTGATTGATTCCTGAAGCTTTGATCGGAGGAGGTTTATGCCACTAGGGGTTTTAAAAAGAGGTAGTATTCGCCCATATTGAATTTGAACCACCCTGGTGAGCGAGTCGCGCCTGAGTATTCGAATGAGAACTTAATCAACCTTCTGGGTGTATTGGATGGACGTTTAAATGTTATTCAAGTTATTGCTTGTTTTTGCTCTTGGATTGATTGCTTTTTACCTGCTCCGATGGCAAAAACAGTCGCGGCAAAAACAGTCGCGTGAGAAATTGGCGCGGCAACAGCCTGCGCGAGAACTGTTAAACGATTCGCACCTTTCCAGTTCCGATGATCTGGGCGATTCACCGGATACCTCTGAGCTTCCAGAGTGGTCGGCGCTTGAGCAATTGATGGCGAAACAGGCTCTGCCCGCATTATCCATTGAACTGATCAATCAAGCGCCCGTCAATGTATTCGAATCGAAAATTGGTGGCACTCCGTATTGGCCCAACGATTTGAACTATCCGGTTGATGACTCGGGCAACACCATGGTTTTTCTGGCTCAAATTAATTTTGCCGAGATAACCGAAAACCTCGATGACTTTCCGGCTGAAGGTATTCTGCAGTTTTTTGCCTCTAATGATGAGTTATACGGACTCCAGTTTATCGATAAGCATAATGATCTAAAAAGTCACTTAAAGGCACACGGCAAATTTCGGGTAATTTACCATCGAAAACTAACTGATGCATCGGATGAATTGATGCAGAACCCACCTGAAATAACGGGAGATTTCGCTGCGGTTCACGGCAGTGCAAAAATTAGTTTCAGAAAGATCAATGATTTACCGGATCCTACCGATTATCGTTTTCAAAAGCGGGTGCTGGACAGGCCGCTTTCTGATAATTTATTTGCTCGACTGGAGCAAAAACTGGGGGACGCATCCAAGCACAAGCTGGGCGGTTATGCGAGTTTCATACAGGAAGATCCGCGCGGTTATATAGCGCCGAATGACGACTGGTTGCTGTTATTCCAATTGGACACCGACGCCAATGACCATGTCGAAATTATGTGGGGTGATTCTGGGATCGCAAATTTCTTTATTCAAAAGAAAGACTTGTTAGCGTTAAACTTCGATCGTGTTTGGTACAATTGGGATTGCCATTAGCAGAACACCTCTGCCGCCGATTTGCAGGAGTAAGTTTTGAATTTATTGTTTCTATGCAACAGAGACCTTGCCAGTAACTATGCGTTGAATCTTATACTGCCTAACTTGTCAGGTCATAAAGTAAATCTGATGTTGTCGGACAAAGTTGGCGGCAATCAATCTAAGCCACCGGCTCTCAATCAATTGGCATTTTATGAACAGGCTTTGTTTAATCAAGTCATCTCTCCGTTAAAAAATCGGACCGAAACGAGCGAGAAATTTAGAAGTTTCGAGGAGTTGTCGGTTTATTTGAATCGTCCAGCTCAGACGCTTAATGCAATCAATTCGGAGGCGGGCATTCAAATTGTCGAGTCGTTAAAACCCGAATTAATTATTTCTATTCGGTACGGTAGTATTTTAAAGCAAGCGGTTTTAAGTATTCCGCAATTCGGTGTGCTTAATTTGCATTCAGGTTTGCTGCCAGCTTACAGAGGGGTTATGGCAACTTTCTGGGCCATGCTAAAAGGCGAGTCAAGCATCGGTACCACATTGCACTTTATCGAATCGCCCGATATTGATGAAGGGGCGGTCATCGAGCAAACGCATCTTCCGGTTAATCCGGAACGATCCTATTTATGGCATGTGTTGCAACTTTATCCTGATGGCTGTTCTAGAATACTCGATACGATCCAGAAAATTGAACAAGCAGAAGTTATTGCAACGAAGCCGCAAAAGGGTGAGGCAAACTATTATTCATTTCCGACACAACAAAAGATTGATGAATTCCAAAGAGCAAATCTTTCCCTCGTTAATCAGGAAGAATGGCTGGATTTTATCACCGAATTCTATTGTTGATTTGTGAAGCTACTTTGATGTGAGACCACAATTTTTGTTGAGAGAATTATTTTCTAACAGTGGTTTCAAGTGTACCGTGGCTGATAAATTATTGCCTTTATCGTCAAACTGAATGCGACCGCTTTTGCCGATGAAGGTAAAAGACTGATATTGCTTCGCTATTTTTTCAAAGTTTTTGTAATCATCCGAGGTGATTGACTTGCCACTCGAAGTCAGTTGATTGATTGCCTGATGCCGAGAGATGTTTTTTAACTTGGCCAGTTGCTCTGCAAATGCAAACAGATACACCGCGTCGTAGATATAAGCTGGATCATAATTTTGAACCCCGCTCTTAATGAGTTCAGACACACCGTCGAATAGGGCGCTGGTAGCGGATTGATTTTCTGTGATAACCATTGCAATGCACTGAGCAATTTCAGTAAGCCCTGCACGTTTAAGTGGCTTTGGCTTGACGGAGTCTGCGGTGACAACAATTGGCAGTTGACTGAGGTTAAACCTTTCGATCTGTTCCAGAACATCGGCAGCTTGCAGTTGCGACAAGATCAGAACGATGACATTCGGTTTAAAGCGATTTATTTCTTGAAGCATTGAAGAAAGGCTAAATTTTTTGTAGTTCACCAGCCGACTTAGCAGGAAGTGCTTAATCTCGGTGTCAGCGTTCTTTCCGATTTCTTTTTCAATCTGTTCTGCTAGCTCTTTCGAGTATTGGCTCTTTCCACGAATAAAAACGGTTCGCTCATAGCGTTTTGAATCAATCAGATAGTTGGCAATGACACTACCCTGATTGGCATTGGACGCAATAAATCGATACACAGGGAACTTTGGATTATCTTCGGTTAACTGATTTAAACTGGCGGTGGGAGAAACCAATGGTACTGACGAGTCATAAGTGTTGTCATTGATCACCGCTTGAGCTCTTGCTGAAGTTACCGGGCCGATCAATCTACGTACGTTGTATTGATTGATCATCTCATGAGCAATGTGGGTTGCCAGGCGTGAATTGGCGATGTCGTCTCCACGAATGATTTCAACTTTTCTCTGTAAAACGCCACCCGACTGATTAATTTCAAGTGTTGCTTGATCGGCCGCAGCAATGAGTTCTGTTGAATAGCGAGGAAATCGGCTTAACGGGACAATTAAACCAAAGTGAATCGGGTTGTCCAAACGGTGGTAGTTTTTTGAAGTGAAGATTCCTTCGCCTTCAGGGCTAACTTTAACGCTTAGTAACTCATCAAAGTCCAATCCTTTTAATTCACTGTCTTGTGAGTGACCTGCACCAATGCTTTCCGGAGTCGGGATCACCAGTACTAAAACACTTAGAAGTGAATTAAGAATAAGTCTGCATGAGAGAATTTGCTTAAATATTCGCACGTTTATTGCTTGGCTCGACTGCTTTAAATTGTTGACCCTTTTTAATCACTAATGAATAACATAAAAATAATGTTAAAAACATCATTCTTTGGCAATTTGGCATTGTATCGGTCACGAAATCGTTTCAAAATATGAGTAAAAGTTTCCGCGCGATTTTCTGAATTCTGTTTGTGTTTTTCTATAATTGTACAAAGAGCGCAAAAAATCGCTTGTCAGTTGTTGTAATCAAATATAACACTGTGTGATGTGCATTGATTTTAAAAATGATAGGTTAAGCTTACTGCACCGAATTTTTCTCGCTGATCGATAATGGTAGTGCGCGAAGAAGCGGAGGCAAACTGAAAAACAAAACCATAGCGGTCCCAGCTCCACACTGAGCCGATCGAAAAGAGACCTTGCCAATGTCTAAGCGGGACAGAATGGCTGTCAGAAAACGTATTACCATCAATAAAGATATCATTCGCAACAAAGCTGATTTGCAGGCCGGTAAAAAAGTAGAAGTCGTTTCTGGGTGTGAAAGATAGAGGATTCACCTGTCGGTCAGCATAAAGCGAAAAGGTCGGAAAGCTGGTGTCTAATCCTTCTCCCCAGCGAAATCCAATGGCGGTTTTAGCGGACGAATTCAGTGTACCGATACTGGCACCGGTTAAACCGATTATGTCGAAAGACTGTTCTGCATTTTGAAATATTTTCCAGTTGCGGTTGGCTTCCAGTTTAAATACCGTTTCTGGTCCAATTTGATTGTCCCAACCTCTTGGGTTATCCGAACTAAGCAAGTCGTGAACTATATTTTGAGTCTTGTCAGCATAAGATGCTGGTCCGACGACGCCCAAAGTTAAAGACCAACGATCAACAACCTTATCATTCCAGGCATAAAAGATTCCTTGCCATGCAAGTAGACCCGCGTAAGGTAGGTCATCAGGTATAAGCTGTTGTTCTTCTATATCATCGGGTGTTTGCATGCGCTGGTAAAACCGGTGAGCGAAACCTCGTTGTCGATTGGTATAGTCGGCAATGGGCATTCGCTTGATCAAAGGTAACAGCCAAGAAGGGGTGGTTGAATGATCAAACTCGTCAAACGGTCCGGTTGCAAACGTCAATCCAAAGCCATTGGTATAGCCATCGTCCTCACCAAAAAACAAGTCGTTTTCAAAAGTTAAATTAAAAAATTCGGAGGGTTCGTTATTGCTACTGGGTGAGGCCACTCCATGAGTTGAAACGACCGTAAAAAAGCATAACATACCGATGAATCGCATGGTTCTACCTTTGTCATTAGATGAGTAGGACGCTTGACTAAAGCGGGTTTTATTCACAGTCGCGGGAGGAATTGGTATTAACCTTCTCAGGAATCAATGCGGCAGCACCGTGAGCAATGAATCGCAGTTGCGAAATGGTTTTCTCCACCAGAAACTTCTTTTTTTCGTCGCTTGCGTCAAGATAATCGGCACCGTTATTGAAGGTGATGGTGACCAGCGCGTCAGCCTGAAGTTTGGCATTAAGGCTATCGAGCCCGGTGGTTTGTTCTAGGTAATCTGCCAGTTCGACGGTAAAGTGTTTGACTTCTCGAGCAATAGCGTCTCGAAACGCTTTTGACGTGCCGGTTCGTTCCCGCAGCAGCAATCGGAAAATGTTAGGATTTTGCTCAACAAACTCCATAAAGGTTTCTACCGATACCTGAATAATACTGGTGGTGTCGTCAAATCGTTTTCTCGCGCTGCGCATCAGTTGTCGCAAAGTTACTCCGCATTCATCCACCAGCGTTAAGCCTAACTCTTCCATGTCTTTAAAGTGGCGATAGAAAGAGGTCGGGGCGATTCCAGCCTCGCGAGCGACTTCTCGCAGGCTTAAGTTGGTGAAATTTTGTTCTGCACTCAATTGATTTAAAGCCGCCAAGATTATCATCTGACGGGTTTTTTCTTTCTTTTGTGCTCGAATTCCGGTCATTATTGCGGCCTGCTGACTATCGCAATCGCATATGCAATTGATTGAATTTAAGAGAGTTTTATTAATTTTAACAGATATCTTCCAGAAACGTTGAATTGTTCCAGAGTGACACCTATAATTCGATATCAGCGAACAAGTGTTAGCTGAACGTTTGTACAACCAAACCGATTCCGGTTTTGTGCCCTGAGGCCTTTCCCGACCCGTATAGATTAAAGCCAGCTCAAGGTTTGGTGAGTTGGAGTTTGATAGAGTATTTTCATGCCGTCTGAAGTAAATAATCCAAAGCCCAAAATTATCTGGCTTAATGTTTCTGTGTTTTTAATTACAACTCTTGTCGCTGTTATCGGTGTGCCTTTGTGGGGAATTTACAAAGGTTACGATGCAACACACTGGATAGCGACCGTGTTGTGCATTGGTTATTGCGGTATGTCGATAACGGCCGGATATCATCGTCTGTGGTCACACAAGACTTACGAAACCAACAGGGTGATAAAGGTTATTTATGCCATTGGTGGGGCTTTTGCCGTTCAAAACAGTGCGCTTCACTGGTCGTCGGATCATCGGGTGCATCACCGTCATGTCGACGATAATGATAAAGATCCTTACTCCGCCAAAATGGGTTTCTGGTACTCGCATATCGGTTGGATGCTAAGAGAATACCAGGCCAGTCGTTACACAGACTATTCGAATGTCAAAGATTTGCAGCGCGACCCAGTGGTGATGTGGCAACACAGAAATTACCTATGGCTTACCTTACTGGTCAACTTTGGGATTCCTATTTTCATCGGGTTGATCCATGGTGATGTGATTGGAATGTTTCTAACCGTTGGCGTACTGAGATTGGTCATCAGCCACCACGCGACTTTCTTTATCAATTCATTGGCCCATGTTTGGGGGCGGCAGCCATACAGTGATGAGAATACCGCCCGTGATAATGGCGTTCTGGCTTTTCTGACCTACGGTGAGGGTTATCATAATTTCCATCATTATTTCCAGAATGATTACCGTAATGGTATTCGGTGGTGGCAGTTTGACCCGACCAAATGGTTGATCAAAGCATTGTCCTGGCTTGGGCTGGCGAAAAACCTGAAGCGATCTGACGAAACGAAAATTGAAATGGCAAAAGCCGAAATGTTAATGAAGCAAACCAGTAAAAAACTGCTCGATATACACTTGCCTAATAAAGAAGAAGTGCTGGATAAGCTCAAACACGAATACGAACTGTATTGCGATCGTTTGTCCGAGTTTTACGCGGTAAAAAGGGAGTGGTTGTTAGCTCAGAAGAAGCAGTTGGTTGAAAACTGTGATCATCAGTCGCATGAGCTGGTAAAAAAATACGAGGAGTTTAAGCTTACGGTCGCTGAACACCGTGAAAAATGGATTAGCTTGAACAAGCAGCTAAAGCTTCAATACGCTTAAAGTTTTAGGGCGGCCACCGTACTGGTGGCCAGCCCAATTATTCGGGTTTCTGATTTAGTACGCAGTATTTGGTAAAATCTTTGAGTTCATTGGCGGTCCAGTCGCCTTTGGGTTTTTCCTTCATGTCGTCACACCATTGGTCACTGCCAATTTCTGGCGCACAGCCAGCAATTAAAAACACACTAACAACGGAGAGTAGTTTCAGATACTTCATTGGTTGGCTCCTGATTTTATTATACTGGTAACCAGTATACATCGGTTTGTAAATAGATAATGCTCGTCGCAAGCGTGAATTGACCGGCATAATATAATGGCAATCCTATCAACCGGTTTTTAAATTCGGATTTTTTAAATCGGTTCATTGCAACGAAGATATCCGAGACGAGAAAGAGTGTGGCGCCCACGCCTATTACTGTTGTTGTATTATCGATTTTTACCGAGAGCGCCAGCGAAGTCATGGCAACTAACGTAATGGCATAGGCTGCGACGCCATATTTGAGTGACCCTTCAATCGATGGCAATAAGTAACGGAAAAAGTGGGAGCCGATGAATAAAAGCAAAGCGAAACTGATAGCCCATTCATGAAGCTGGAAGTTGAGTTG
>JBPEWV010000141.1:0-3013 GCA_052032335.1 Pleionea sp.
CTCAAATTTAAGCTGTCTTGCCTAAGTCTACCAAGCTTTTTACCGGCTCCATTACGGCTTTGACGGCGTCAGTGTCGACCTTTGCTTTGCGAATTTTAACCTTGCCCAAATCGATTTCGAGTTCGGACGAAATCATAAACAATGTTAAATTGACCATTAACCCTACTGCGACTACAGTGCCAACAAACATCGAGTCGTCATCGGTCACTTCTTGCCAAATATCGACAATGATTGGCGCAGTTTCAGGATCGTTCGCCAGGGTGGTTAGAAACTGGCGGACCAATTGAGTTGAGGTGGTCGCGTCAAATTTTAGTTCGTACTGCTGTGGAGTAAGACTTAACAAAAGGGCCGCATCAGCATTGTTTTGGGTATTTTGTTTGAGGTCAGCAAAATCGATGTTACTGAACAGGCGGTTGTGAATTCGTTGTGCCATGGCAACCGCTTGATTGTCGCCTAATGTGCTGACTATTTCTTCGGCTGAAATCATTGTTTCTCTCTCCTTGTTTGAATTAACGCCAATCGCCCGACAGACTGAAGGCGGAGCATTGATATTTTCGTAATGCATTTGTGTTTTGATTCATGGCGAGTATGGTGTTTCGAAAAGCTTGCGCTTTCGATTGATTGTCGCCCAGCCAGAAGCGGTAAAACTGTTCGAAAAAATCAGCGGCAAACTTTGCACTAACGTACCAATGGCTGGATAAAACACTGCTCGCACCCGCATTCACCATTGCCCAGTCGAGCCCGATAGCGTCACCGCCGATTGCTTCGCGCGATAAGCCACTGACGCACGCCATTAGTGAAACATGGCTGCCGGTTAAGTCTATATCGTTGTCGAGCAATTTGCTGGGCGTTAACACCGAATCGAGGTCACCGCTGGCAATGCGATCTTTATCGGGCAACTGTTGACCATCGCTGATAACCAGCCCCCAAGATTTGAACGGACTCATGTTCACAATGTCGCTTACGCCGTGCGTGGAAAAGTGCAAAATCGAATCGGTGAGTTGGTAACCTTTCAGCGATTTCAAGTTCACCTGCTGGTCTTTGATCACTTTGACATCACAAAATTCGGTTAAAACATTTACCGGGCGATTGATGTTGCGTTCAAACTCAGTCCATGATTTTCCCTGCGTGTCTTGCTGGGTCGGCACTACGAAAAGCTCAGCCTGTTTTGGCTTATGTTTGTTTCGCTCGAGTAAGTAGTCGAGCTGGGCAACGTTGTGAATTCTAGAAAACGAAAAATGATCAATCAACAAACCGTCCGGAGTGTCGAGGTAATGCATCGGAATGTTATTCAGCTGTCCGTCTGCGCTGTAACAAATGTGATCGCCTTCTTCTATGACGCCGCGATCTTTAAGATCGATGATTAAATCGACAATGGGAGCGAGTACTGCCGCCGACTTGGGTTTGGTTAGCCCTTGATACCATGGTTGGCCCCAGTCGTCGGGATTTAATGATTTTAATGCGCCATCTAACGTTTCTTCTGGCAGCTTGACTGGCGAGTTGCTGTAGGTTTTTCCGTCTTTACACACCATAACAGAGTACACAAGAGCTGTGCCGTCAAAACGGTCGAGATAAAAACTGAGATAATGAAACTGGTGCTCTCGGGTTAAAGCCGGAAGCTTGGACACGGCGCTGTAAATGTCTGCGTCGGGCACCGGTCGATTTAACTTTCGCGTTAAGATGTCGGCAATGGCGCGCCCTTTCGAAGCTTCTATCGCCTCTAATAACTCTAGGTAACGGCCCGATTCTGACAATCGCTCACAGCTAACATTAAATAACTGTGAGTAAGTCGCAAATGCTCCGCCTCGGCGAATCGGATCGACGATTCCGGCTCGCTGTGCTTCAAGCTGCTTTCGCAACTCAATAAGGGCATCGGCGGCTTCAGAACTTCGACCCAATCGGCTGTGGCACAAATAAAGGCCCCAAATGGCGTCGTGCAACAACTCTTTACTGTTCTGAGTACTTGCCCATTGGTACACCTCATTGAGCTGTTTTAAACTATCGTTTATGGTTGCTTCGCTGGGTTTCTGATGCGCGCCAGGGTGGAAAATCGAGCTCGCATCTCTACATTTTTTGCGCATGGTCACTTCATTGCTTGAGTCGCCGCCCTGGGTAAGCAAACTCTCACCTATATCTAAGATATCTTTCATCTGTTGAAATTGATCGATATCGTTCGGATCCAGCGAAGCGTTTTTTCTGTCGACTAGCAAACGCTTTAATTGCTCAAAAAGAGTTTGGTTCGAACCGAACACAGAAGCATCAACTTGGTCCAGCGCGTCGATCATAGATTGGCGAAAATCGACCGTTTGATCCGGTTGCTCAAAACCGGTTGCTTCGACACTCAAACCATCGATTTGTTTGAGTAATAAATCACGGCCGATCATTGCGCCAGGATTTTTTGTGAAGTCGATATCTTGAAGTGAACTACGACTTTCGTCGATCCGATTCAAATTGAATAACGCTCTTGCTTTGGCAAGGATAAGCGTTGGGTAGTTTTCCATTTCGGCTTGCTGCTCAAAAAACTGAAGATAGCTGTCGGCAACTGCCAGCACTTCATCTGAACGACCCATAAGATTCATTGCTTTTAAATGCTGGCTCGCTAAATTACTTAATGTTGTTGACATTAAACCGCCGTGATTGGGCTCTTGATGGTAAAGTTCGAAAGCCCGTCGGTAGGTGGCTTCGGCTAAGCTAGCTCCTTGTTCGGGATTTTTTCCTTCGCACAATTCTAAAACCAGGCTGGTGAGGCCAAGCACAACACCGGAAGGATAACGGGTATCGGCCAGGGCCAAGGCCGACGCTTTAAATTTGCTGTCGGGCAAATTCGCAATGAGCGATTTTATTTGCGACGAACTGCCCGTTTTTAAGACCGAATAGATCTCGTTTGCGTTCATAACTGACTCCATGTTTGTGGCGTTGAAGCCAGAGACAATCCGTCTTGAGAAGGAAACTTAACAAGCTGAGATGTTACCTTTTCAGTCCTCCAGCTTTTGCAATAACGACTTGGGTTACT
>JBPEWV010000142.1:0-8635 GCA_052032335.1 Pleionea sp.
ATAAAGTCTCGAATCGAGGACCACTTTGAGTGCTCCATCAACAGCGTGTTGTGCAATTTATACCGCAACGGCCACGATTCTATGGGTTGGCACAGTGATAATGAACCTGAACTGGGCCGCCGACCGTCGATTTTTTCTGTGTCGCTGGGCGCACCTCGTTTTTTTGATTGTCGATTAAAAAGCGATCACTCGATTAAGCATCGTTTGCAATTGGCCCCGGGGAGTCTGGTGGTGATGAAAGGTGACTTTCAGTCGTGTTGGCAGCACCAGGTGCCGAAGCAGCGAAAAGTGGCCGAACCTCGAATAAATTTGACCTTTCGAACGATAGTTGCTCAGTAGAACAATAATTGCCCATTCATTCGAAAGCTGCTCACAGTACAATTGCCTTAACGCTCTCTTTTGGCTCACCCATCTTGTATTGAAGGTTTGATACAATCGTCTTAGACTGAATTCAAATTGATAAAACAGGAATTACAGAATGAGTTTTCTTGCGTGTCGGGTTTCAAACGAAAACGAAAAAGTTAGTCACCGTCTGGTTGAAATGGAGCTGGATCAGTTAACGCCGGGCGAGGTCGTGATTCAGGTACATTACTCCAGCGTCAACTATAAAGACGCCTTGGCGGCGACAGGGCGTGGAAAGATCATGAAGCAATTCCCACTCAATGCTGGCATCGATTTGGCCGGTGAAGTGGTGAGCTGCGACACGGGCAAGTTTAAGCCGGGTGATCGGGTTCTGGTCAATGGCTGTGGTATTGGTGAACAGTATGATGGCGGGTTATCTCAAATGGCCCGGGTAAACAGTGAATTTGTTATTCCCATGCCAAAAGGACTCGATGCAAAGCGTGCCATGGCGCTGGGCACGGCTGGGTTCACTGCTGCATTAGCGCTGCATCGAATGCAACAAAATGGACAGACCAAAGATAAAGGCCCGATTGTGGTGACCGGGGCTTCCGGCGGCGTAGGCAGTGTTGCAGTGAATATTTTGGCCTCACAGGGCTACGAGGTTATCGCCATTTCGGGCAGAGAAAGCTATTACAATTTTTTGAAGCAACTCGGTGCGAATGAAGTGTTGAGTGCTAATGAACTGTCGCTGGGTGATAAACCGCTGGAAAAAGGTCGCTTCGGTGGCGTTATCGACAATGTGGGAGGTGAATTGTTGGGCAAGCTCATCGCGCACACCCATTTATGGGGCAATGTGGCATCGATTGGTCTGGCCGACAGTCCTAAGCTGGCGACCACCGTTTTTCCTTTTATTCTAAGAGGCGTGAGCATTTTGGGTGTCAGTTCGACCAACTGTCCAATGCCGCTCAGAACCGACATCTGGAATCGTCTCGGCGATGATTTAAAGCCGGACGCTCTCGACAATATCATCACTGACGAAGTGGCTTTAAAAGATGTTTCTCCGGTGTTTACCGAAATTCTGGATCGAAAGCGTTACGGTCGGGTAATCATCAATTGTCAGTAGTTGAGCGATTTATCGACATTGAATTTATAATTTAGCCGCGTTCGAATCACGCGGCTTTTATTTTTAAGCAGGAGTCAGTTCGAGCAGTCGGCTCAGTGCAGATTCTCGTCACAGTAGATGGTGGTTGCTTGAGCCGTCATGGGATGAGAAATGAGAAATCCCTGAGCTTGTTGGCAACCTGCATTTTTCAGGAAGTACAATTGTTGGTCATTTTCGACACCTTCGGCGATTACGCTGAGTTTTAAGTTTTTGGCCAGCGAAATAATCGCATGGGTGATCGCTTCATCATCTTTATCGCTGGCTAAATCTTGAATGAAAGCTTTGTCGATTTTCAACGTATCGATGGGAAGCTTTTTCAAATAACTTAAAGAGGAATAACCGGTACCAAAATCGTCGACAGCAATGCGAACGCCCATCTGTTTGAGCTGGGATAGTGTCCTAATCGCGGCTTCAGGATCGTCAAGTAACATGGTTTCGGTGATTTCCAATTCCAGCAACTCGGGTGCTAATTCAGTGATGTTGAGCGTGTCTGAGACTGTTTGAAACAAGCTTTGACGCTGAAATTGACGGGCTGATATGTTTACCGAAACCGGAATATTAAACCCTCTGAGCTGCCATTTTTTTGCTTGCTCACAAGCCTGCTTTAATACCCAGTTTCCAATTTCGTTGACTTGTCCGGTTTCTTCGGCAATAGCAATGAATTCTTCTGGGCCAATGGCGCCGATATTCTTATTATGCCAGCGTAAAAGCGCTTCCATTCCAATAATTTTATTGTCAACCAGATCGAGTTTGGGTTGATATACCAGCTCCAGTTCATTTTTGTCCAGTGCACGGCGCAGTTGATTACCAACGGTCATTTTTCGCATTGTTCGCGACTGAATGTCCTGATCGTAAAATTGATGGTTGCCTCTTCCTTTTGCTTTGGCAAAGTGCAGTGCGCTTTCGGTGTACTTGAGTAACGATATGGCTTCAACAGCATCTTGCGGGTAGCGGCCAATACCAATGCTGGGACTGATAATGATTTCGTGCCCCTGTATGTGAATTGGCGTTTTGAAGGTTTCAAAAATAATATTGGCGAAGGATTCCAAATGTTTGCGATGGACGATTTCTGGAACAAGTAACGCAAATTCGTCGCCGGCCAGTCGAGCGACGGTACTTCGGTTATTGGGAATGATTTGTTGCAATTTGATAGAAACTCTTTGCAACAACTGATCGCCAATGCTGTGGCCGAGAGAATCGTTTATATGGCGAAAGTGATCCATGTCGATGCAGATTAAACTGAAGCCCTTTTTTTCGTGCTTAATACTTTCGACCAGACGGTGATGCAACAACCCTCGGTTTGGTAAACCGGTCAGCGTGTCGTAGTTGGCGAGAAAGGATAATTTGTCTTCGGATCGCTTACGCGCAGTAATATCAGAGAAAATAACCACAAAATACTCTTGCGAACGATCGTAGTGAGCCAGTTTTTTTATTTCTGTCTGGGTTAGAATTTCTTGTTCTGAGCCGGTTTTTTGCCAAAGCTCACCCTGCCAGTGTTTCTCCTGCCCGACTTTAGTCAATAGCTGGTTATAAAACGCACGGTCATGCCGACTCGAGAAAAAGTGGTGCAGTGGCTTTCCGAGCACTTCGTCTTCGTTAAGTCCCATGACTCGAACGAACGCATTGTTGACCAGACAAACCTTTAATTCATCGTCGGTTAGTATGACCACTTCGTTCATGCTTTGAATAACTTCGGCCGACAGTCGCAAGTCGTCTTCCGCCTGTTTGCGTTCTGTAATGTCGGTTTGTATGCCGGCAGCGCGCAGTGGGCGACCTTTCTTATCGAATTTAACCACTTTTCCCTTATCGAGAATCCAGTGCCATCGTCCCGACTTGTCGAGCAATCGATATTCGATTTCAATTTGTGGCGCTAGTCCACTCAAGTGACGTTCTAACTCGCGGTTAACCACCGGAACATCTTCAGGGTGCATCAGTTCGAATAGTTGGTCAGTGGTGTCTTTAAACTCGTGTTCGCTGTAGTTCAACATCGTTTGAACGCCTTTGCGTGTGACGGTGCCTGAAACAATATCCCAGTCCCAGAGTCCATCTCCGCTGCCCGATAGGGCCCAGTCCAGTTGTTGTTGCGATTGTTTCAGTTGAACCAACGAGCGTCGAATGTAACGAAAAATGAATACGCTGACGATTGAAGCTGTGATCAAGGTTACAGCAGCCACCCACATGCCGGGTGCATAAAGCGTGGTTTCGTTGTATTCGCTGGCGTTGGCGGAGTCTGCCATAAATACAATTGCTGCGCCTGCTAAATATTTCCTTATGATAAAAGTCATCGAGTCCGGTGCAGTTCTCATTTTTTATCTCTGTTATAATCTCCGGCAATCGAAATTATTAAGATTGCTCAGTAATTCTAACCGCATGTGAGCCACTGTCGCTAGTGAATAGTTACAAATGTTGGCAAGACGACGAGTATTTGTCGGAATTATGCGAGTTTTAATCAATTTATAACGAATAAATCACTGGAGCCAGCTCTTTTAATATGACAACAGCACTTTCTATCAAAAAGCTCAGGAAGACCTACAACAATGGTTTTGAAGCCCTGAAAAGCATCGATCTTGAGGTCGAAAAAGGCGATTTCTTCGCTTTGCTTGGGCCTAATGGGGCGGGGAAGTCCACCACCATAGGCATCATCAGTTCTTTGGTTAATAAAACATCGGGCGAGGTTTCGGTGTTTGGTCATAATATGGATACCGATTTGTCTCGGGCTAAAAAATGCCTGGGCCTGGTACCGCAAGAGTTTAACTTTTCTCAGTTTGAGTCACCACTGCAAATTGTGGTCAATCAGGCCGGGTATTACGGAATACCTCGCAAGCAGGCAACGGTGCGTGCCGAAGAAGTTTTGAAGCAACTGGGGTTGTGGGATAAACGCGATCAACCATCGAGAAATTTATCAGGTGGTATGAAGCGGCGATTGATGATTGCGCGAGCATTAATGCACAAACCCCGGCTTTTGATCCTCGATGAGCCAACCGCCGGCGTCGACATCGAGTTACGACGCTCGATGTGGGACTTTTTAACGGAGCTTAACGCGCAAGGCACCACCATCGTTTTGACCACGCATTATCTGGAAGAAGCCGAAAGCTTGTGTCGTAACATCGCGATTATTGACAACGGTAACATCATCGAAAATACCAGCAAGAAGGCGTTGCTGTCGAAACTGGATATGGAAACTTTTGTTTTAGACATCGAGCCATGGCAGGGCAAACTTCCAACCATTCAGGGAATGGAAGTTAGAGTTAGAGATGAGCACACTCTGGAAGTCGATGTGATGCGTTCCGACAACGTGAACAACCTGTTCTTAAAGTTAAATGAGTTGGGCGTGAAGGTGTTGAGTATGCGTAACAAGGCCAATCGTTTAGAAGAACTGTTTGTTCGAATCGTAGAAAATAAAGCGAAGTAGGACGGAGCAATGCAAGAAAATCTAATAGCACTACACAGTATTTTGTCGAAAGAGATTTCGCGGTATTTTCGTATCTGGGTACAAACCCTGTTACCGCCAGCCATTACCATGTCGTTGTACTTTGTTATTTTTGGCAATTTGATAGGCTCTCGTGTGGGTGAAATGGCCGGTGTGTCTTACATGGAGTACATAACGCCCGGTATTATCATGATGTCGGTGATCACCAACTCTTACTCCAATGTTGTGTCGTCGTTTTTTAGCGCCAAGTTTCAACGGCATATTGAAGAGCTGCTGGTAGCACCAGTGCCGAATATTTACATCTTGCTGGGCTACATTGGTGGTGGCGTTAGTCGTGGATTGCTAACCGGCTTGATTGTTACCGGCATTAGTTTGTTCTTCGTCGATCTGGAGATCCACAATTACGCTGTGATCTTCATTGTGATATTAATGACCTCAATGCTGTTTGCTTTGGGCGGCTTGGTGAACGCGGTGTTTGCCAAGAAGTTTGACGATATCTCGATTGTTCCCACTTTTATATTGACTCCATTAACCTATCTCGGAGGTGTCTTTTACACCATTACTTTGTTACCCGAGTTCTGGCAGGGTGTCTCGAAAATTAATCCTATTCTGTATATGGTGAACGCTTTCCGCTACGGGTTCCTTGGCTACTCCGATATTGATCTCACCGTGGCTTTCGCCATTATCGGGTTGTTTATTATTGCAATGTTTTCATTTGCGCTATATTTATTAAATACTGGTAAAGGTTTGAAAAGCTAAGCTTTCGTTGAATCAACAGGATCCGATAATGGCGTCAAATAAGAGAGCGGTTTTTCCGTTAAAGACCGTTCTTTACCCCGGAGCCGAGATGGAACTCATTATTTTTGAGCCTCGGTATCTGGACATGGTCAGTTACTGCCTGCAGCATCAATTGCCGTTTATCGTTTGCTGCGCGACCAGCGGCAGTGAAATTGAAACGCAACAAATCTTTGAGCCAATCGGTTGTTTTGCCCATATTATTGATTTTGATCAGCGCGAAGATGGCGTGCTGATCATAAAGGTTCGTGGAGGCAGCCGGGTCTGTGTGCTCGAGCATGAGATGACATCGGATAATTTGCGTTTGACCGACGATTACCGGGTGTTGCCAGAAATAGAAGATATCCTGTTACCCGAAGAGGCGAGTCCATTACGTGAGCTGTTATTGAAGCTGGCGAGTTTGCCGGACATCGCCATTTCGGTTGATAAAGCTGATTTGGACAGTGCATTGTTCGTTGTCTATCAGTTAGCACAACTTCTGCCTCTGGAGCTTGAGTTTAAGCAGTATTTATTGGAAGAAAGCGATAGTTTCGAAAAGTGCATGGAACTGTACGAACAACTGCTGTTTGATTCGTTGCACGAAGAAGATAACCAAAAGTAATTTATCAAGTCTGTAGCAATTTGTTATAAAAATCTAAAGCTGTTTAGTTGTCTAGCCGATCAATCGAATAATGCACTTTGGAATTTTATATTTTGCGACTTCACGCCCAAATGACTCCTCACGTTCAGTCAATGACAAATCGAGTCACTGATAAAACGTGCACTGCTGCGTCGTTTTATTATTACTAATCGTTTAAGTCTTTTTCAGACTGTTGCCATATTTCGGAGATTTTATGAAGCATCAATTGAATAATATCAATGTGAAACGTGAGCAGGTGATCACGGTACCGCATCAGTTAAAGCAAGAGATCCCTTTATCACAGGAAGGGCGTCAAACCGTGCTGGGGTATCGGCAACAAATAGCAGACATTCTGGAAGGGCGCGATCAGCGGGTTATCGTTGTCTCGGGTCCCTGTTCCATTCACGATGTCGACTCGGCGAAAGAATACGCCAGAAAATTAAAACAGCTCCACGATCAATACGCTGATCGATTGTTGATTATTATGCGTGTGTATTTCGAAAAACCCAGAACGACCGTGGGCTGGAAAGGGTTGATTAATGATCCCGAATTAAATGATACCTTTGATGTTGAGCAAGGGTTGCGAAAAGCGCGAGAGTTGCTGACCTGGATTGCCGACCTGGGTTTACCTGCTGGGACTGAGGTGCTTGATCCCATCACTCCGCAATACCTGGCCGAGTTGTTCAGCTGGGCGGCGATTGGTGCGCGTACCACCGAATCTCAGACCCATCGTGAGATGGCATCGGGCTTATCCATGCCGGTCGGATTTAAAAACGGTACCGATGGTAATATCGATGTAGCGATTAATGCCATGCAATCGGCGTCTTCACCCCATCACTTTATTGGCATCAACACCGAAGGCCAGGTGGCGTTAATCGAGACTAAAGGTAATCGTCACAGTCACATTATTTTGCGTGGCGGAAAGCATCCCAATTACGATTCAGTTCATATTGCCATGTTGCAACAGCGACTGGTCAATGCGGGGCTTGAGCCACGGTTCGTGGTCGATTGCAGTCACGGAAACTCACAGAAAGACTACCGGTTGCAACCGTTGGTTTTTCGTAATGTGGTGGAGCAAATCCGGCAAGGAAACCGTTCCATTCTGGGACTTATGTTAGAAAGTCATCTGAATGAAGGTAATCAGAAAATCCCAGCCGAACCGGGACAACTTCAGTATGGCATCTCGATTACCGACGCTTGTATTAATTGGCAAACTACGGAAGAATTGCTGGACCATTGTTATCACTCGCTGCAAGGCATCGCGAAAACTGAATGAGCCAAAACTCGACGCTAGATTCAATAAGAAGCCAGATAGACGAATGCGACCAATCATTGCTGGAGTTGCTAGCGAAACGGCAACAGTTGGTCGAACAGCTGGTTCAGCTGAAACGCTTCTCCGGTGATGCGCTGTTTGTTCCGGAGCGTGAGCAGATTATCTTTGATGAGTTAGCGAGAAAAGCACGAGGCCTGGGGTTGCAGCCCGATTTCGTGCAAGACGTGATGCACCGAATTATGCGCGACTCGTATCAACGTCAGGCGAAAATGCACTTTTGCAGTCCCGATGGTGTCGAGCGAACCATTTGTATCATTGGTGGCGAAGGGCAGCTGGGGAGTCTGTTCGCCGATCTGTTTCGTCGCAGTGGTCATCGGGTGCACAGCATCGAGCCTGACGACTGGGACCAAGCCGACCGATGGTTTCAATCGTCGGATCTGGTTTTGATTGCGGTGCCAATTGATGCCACTCAGGCGGTAATTGAGCGGCTCGGCCAGTTACCATTGTCAACGGTTCTGGCCGACATTACTTCCATCAAACAGCAACCTTTAGAGGCCATGATGAAGGTTCACGGCGGGCCAGTGCTGGGGTTGCACCCCATGTTCGGACCAGGCCTTTCGCATCTGGCGCGTCAACTGGTGCTGTATGTCGAAGGGCGTGACAAATCATCGGCTCAGTGGTTGCTGGAGCAATTGGCCATTTGGGGCTGCCGACTGCAACAGGTCGATGCTTTAGAGCACGACAAGGCCATGACGCTGGTTCAGGCGCAGCGGCATCTGGTAGCCTTTGTTGCCGGTTGGCAACTGATGGACAGCAACACGTCATTACACGAATTATGGCGCATGAGTTCACCGCCTTACCGATTAGAATTGTTACTCATCGGACGCATGTTTGCGCAAAACCCCGAGCTTTATGTCGACATATTGCTCAAGGCCAGTGAGTCGAACAGCGTGCTGGAGGATTTTGCTAGCCTTTATCAACAAGCGCACAGCTGGCTGGTCCGAGGCGAGCGCG
>JBPEWV010000143.1:0-1730 GCA_052032335.1 Pleionea sp.
TGCAATCACCAATTGATGGAAATGAAGGCGATTGAGGGTGATTTACAGAAAATGGGCTATCAAATTGTGGCGGTAAGCCCCGAATTGCCCGATAACTTAAAGAAGATGGAGCAAGAGCGCGATTTGGGCTATTTGTTGCTCTCTGACTTTCGCATTGAAGCGTCGCGCGATTTTGGCCTGGCGTTTCGGGTTGAAGACAGTTACACCAAAAAAGTAAAAGACAAGCTGGGCGCTGACTTGCAGCGTTTTAAAGGCGAGCGTCAGGCTAACCTGCCAGTGCCTGCGGTGTTTATTCTCGATACCGACGGTGTCATCCAATTCTCTTACGTGAATCCGAACTACGCGGTGCGCCTGCACCCTGAGTTGCTAATAAAAGCTGCGGAAGTCGCGCTGAAGGGTGAAAACGTAAGAAAACCGTAACCTTTAAGGTATTAATAAACCACCGGCCGATGCGACTTTTTCACGGATTTTTCGATTGAATCGCAAAGGGCGACAACGTAGGATTGAGCGGTCATTATTATTGATAAGGAATATTAGGTGACCGACCTCAATCCGTACCTTTCGAGCGACACCGCACAACCGATACCGTCACAACTGCATACTAAACAAACAGCGACCTCCATTTGGGGGATTCTCTTCATGGTGTTGGCAGGCCTTGGCATTCTAACTGGCCTAATGGTTTTATTACCTGTGACCGTGTTTACGTTTGAAGAGTTTGACATCATCACCAGTACGTTAATACTTGAGATGGTGATCGACTTGCTCAGTAAAGTGGGATTGTTTGTTTTCGGTTTGGCGATGGTACTGCGCGCCCGTTGGGTGACAATTGCTTTATTCTCTGGCTTGTTCATTAGTATGCTCGACTCGTTTATGGCCTTCTACATGATATTTGCGTCGGACTACGATGATATTTTGCAATCGAATATGGTGAGCGATGATGCATCATTTCAGGTTTGGCAGTACATTGCTGCGGCATTGCCGATGTGTATATCTCTGGCCATGTACTTGGGCACTTTCATTTATTTAAAAAGCGAGGCCTCGCGCCAGGAGTTTGGCTTAAAATAATTTTGCGTAAGAACTTGTAATATCCGAAGACTGATATGATGAATTAAATTGGAATTGTTTATGCTAGTGATGGAGAAAGCGGATCCTGTTTAAAAAGAAAAGGTAACACTCAATGACAAAGATCGATCCTTACGTAACTTCTAACTTTGATGCGACCATGTCGCACCCAATGAACATGAATCGACGATCGACAACGGTCATCGGGTTGCTATTTTTACTGTTCGGACTAATCTATTTTGGCTTGGCCGCTCAACTTGTTTATACAACAGTTTACTTGATAAATTCCCCAGTAATAACTTCATCTTCGAGTCATCTCAGTTATTCTTTAGTCGAGTTGGCGATACGTTTATTCAGCGATTTGGCGGTTATTATCATCGGGATAACTCTGTTAGTGCGATCGTCCTTGGTTTTTAAGGCTCTGCTTGCGGGTGTGGTTTTGAGTTGCGTTAGTGCCATTGCGAACTTTGTTGTGAATTACGCGATGATTGAGTCTGATGTCGTCGCTGTGAATGAATGGGTCTGGGGTAACCTGATGGAGCTTTTAATTGGCTGGGTTTTGGCGATGGCTGTTTATATTGGCTTGTTCATCTATTTAAAAACCGAAAAAACTCAACAAGAATTTCAATCGACGCAATAAGTGTGGCGTTAAGTCGATGACTGATCTA
>JBPEWV010000144.1:0-53717 GCA_052032335.1 Pleionea sp.
CAAACCGTTTGTGAGATATTGACCATTGTGAAGGATTTTTTTGCCGCAGTTTAATGATTTTAAACCTTGTCAGAGAATGCTGAGAATAAGGGCAAGTGCGGAGATTACACGATCCAATAAATGGCGTGAGTCGCGCATTGCCATGATTTTGCCATAATTGAGCAGCGCCGTGCCGCATTTGCTCGCTATCATCAAATAAATTAAAACTCTAATTAGAAAATGGGTGCGTCATGAAACATTGGATAGTCAGTTTAGTGTTCGGTCTTGCGGTTTTGACGGCTTGCTCCGATGTCTCCGAGCCTAAGAGCAAATCGCAAAACACCTCATCAAGTCAACCACGAGCTGAGTCTCGGGCAGAGATGCCAGCGCCTGACCCCAATAGGCTGGAGCAATTGAAAGTCGATTTCGAGGCCACGCCGTTTAAAGTGTTACGCATAGCCGAGCAAATTTACGACGGTGGTCCAGCTATGGCCATAACCTTTTCGGTGCCGCTGGATCCGAAATTGACACTGGATCGGTATATGGTGATCACGGACGACAAAGGTCAGCCGGTGGATGGTAGCTGGATTTTAGGGCAGCAGTTGAACACCGCTTATTTTCCGTTTATTGAAGCAGAATCTACGTACCGGGTGCGGGTGGAGCAGGGCTTGCCAGCTCTGAATGGACGATTACTTGAGCGTAATAAAATGCAAACCGTTCGTACGGCGCGTAAGCAGCGGCAAGTGCGTTTTGTCAGTCATGGGGCTCAGTTGTCGCCAACCCTGTCCGACGGTCTGGTCGTTGAGGCGATCAATGTTGAAGCCATTGATATTGATTTTCATCGGGTCGAGCCGGATCAGTTGGCCCGTTTTTTAAAAGATTACCTGGGCAATTCTTACTACGAAATAAAGCGCATTCAGCAATATTCCAGCCTGGTTTACAGCGCGCGATTCGATTTGAATTACGTGCCGAATAAAAAACGTCAGTCGTTGCTGCCAATTAAAAATCTCGCGGCTCTGGCAGAACCCGGTATTTACATCAGCGTGATGAAGCCAGCCGGTGATTACCCCTATAACTATCAGGTTACCTGGTTTTCAATCAGTGATCTGGGATTTCAGTTACGACAGTACCCACAGCAGGTGGTTGCCTTTACCCATCGGGTGGATTCTGCAACTCCAGTCGCCAAAGTGCTGGTTCAGTTGTACGACCAAAACGGTCGCGTATTGCAACGAGAGGAAACTGATCAACAAGGTTTTGCCACTTTCAGCAGTAGGTCGACCAAGGCCGCTGTCGCAACCGCCGAACACAAAGGCCAGCTGGCGTTGTTAAAATTAAACTCTGCGGCGTTGGACCTGTCGGAATTTCGTCTGCCAACGCGCCAACAACACCCACTCGAATTGTTCCTTTACGCGCCTCGAGATTTATACCGTCCGGGAGAAACTGCGATCATTAATGCGTTGTTACGGGACAATGACGCGCGGTTGATTGACGCTCAGGATATCCAGGTCGCGATCAAACAACCTGATGGTCGTACATTTCAATCGTTTGTCTGGCGTGGCGATGAGCAATCGTTCTATGAGCATCAGTTCAAGCTTCCGCAATCCAGCCAGACCGGCGAGTGGACGTTTCAGGCAACACTGGGTAACGGCGATGTGTTTCGTTATCCGTTTAAGGTCGAAGATTTTCTGCCCGAGCGGATGAAACTGGTTTTGACGTCGTCTCAGTCGGCGTTAATGAAAAACGAGACGCCGAGTATCAGTATTCAGGGTGATTATCTTTACGGTGCTCCGGCGGCAGGCAACCGGGTGCAGGCGACCTTAATCGTTCGTCAGGCGCGTACTTTGTTCGAGAAGTGGCAAGACTTTGTGTTTGGAGTCGACAACTACCGTAATTTTGATCGTCAAATTGACTTACCTCCTTTGCAGCTGGATCAGTCGGGTCAGGCCAGGCTGCAACTGAACAACCATTGGCAAAACACTCAACACCCATTGCGACTGACCACTCGGGTCAGCCTGTTTGAGTCGGGGGGGCGTCCGGTGAGCCGTTCCATCGAGCAGATTGTCTGGCCGAAAAGTCATCTGGTCGCGGTTCGGCCGCTTTGGGATGACGACGTGGCAACGCCGAACAAAGACGTGGCATTTGAAATTATTCACGTCGATGCTCTGGGTCAGCCCGCGCCGAGCGACGAACTGGAACTGGTGTTGATCCGCGAAGACATGCGCTATTACTGGCGCTGGGATGGCGGCTGGAATTATCAACAAAGTGGGCGCAATGTGCCGGTCTACAATCGAGTGATCTCGTTGGGCGAAGACGATGAACGATTGACAGTGTCGATGCCGGTTGAGTACGGCAATTACCGACTGGAAATTCGTGATAAGCGTCAAACCTTATTGTCCAGTTATCGTTTTTTTGCCGGTTGGCGCTGGGATAAATCGCGTGACGGTAACATGGGACGGCCCGACATGGCTCAGCTAAAATGGGACAAAGCCGGTTACCAACCCACAGAGCAAGCGAAACTGTCGATCAATGCGCCTTACGACGGAGTCGCCCTGGTGACCCTCGAGGCGAATGAACTTTTGTGGCAAACCAGCGTTGAAGTTAAAAACAACCGTGCCGAGGTAACCATTCCGATATCGGATTCGTGGCAGCGTCACGATATTTACGCAACCGTGAATGTGATTCGTGCAGGTTCAGCCAGTCGTAAAGATCTGCCGAAACGGGCGCTCGGTTTATTGCATTTGCCGCTGGATCGTTCGGACCGACAATTGTCGGTCACCCTCGATGCGCCGGAAAAAATTCTACCTGATAGCCAGCTGATAACGCGAATTCGAGTATCGGGGGCGCAACAATCAGCCGTGAATGTCACTCTGGCTGCAGTTGATACTGGGGTGCTAAGTTTGAGTCAGTTTGAAACGCCCAGGCCGCATGACTGGTTTTTCGCCGAACGACAATACCAGACCGACATTCGCGATACCTGGGGCAAGCTTATTGAGCAGCTGTCCGACAAACCGGCGCGACAGCGTTTTGGTGGTGACAGTGATGCCCTGAGTCGTGGCGGCGATGCACCGCAAAGCGACGTTCAGGTTGTCAGTCTGTACTCGGGAAAAGTTACCTTGAATCAACAGGGAGAAGCCGAGATTCCATTGCAGTTGCCCTACTTTAATGGCGAGCTACGGTTAATGGCGCTGGCTTTTTCCAATAACGCATTTGGTCACCAGGAGCAGCGCATTAAAGTCGCGGCGCCGCTGATCGCCGAAGTCAGTACACCGCGATTTTTAGCTCAGGGCGATCAATCCAGCGCGACTTTTGATCTGCAAAATTTGACCGACAGGGTGCAGCAATTGGCTGTGGAAATAGCGGCATCGCCGGCGCTTGGTGGGCAGGTCTCCCAGCACCCGATTCAGCTTGAGCCGCAACAGAAAAAAGTGCTGCAATTGCCTCTTTTGGCACAAGCGGCAACGGGGGTTGGGAAAGTCAGCCTGACGGTGGTGCAGCAGAACGAGGCGGAAAGCGAACCAGTTAACTTGAAACGTGAGTGGATGTTAGGACTGCGCTCACCCTATGCCGCAGAAACACGACTCTGGAATCGGGTGCTGTCGTCGGGTGAGCGATTTGAATTGCCGAAAGACTTTAATTCGGGATTGCAGAAGGCGGCGCAACATCTGGTGCTGAATGTATCACCGAAACCGCCGTTCAACGCCAATGAGCATCTGAATCATCTGGTGCAGTACCCGTATGGTTGTCTCGAGCAAACCACCTCACGTGCCTGGCCGCTGTTGATGTTATCGGGCGAGCAATTAAAGGCCTTTGATCGCACGCAAAATCAGACCATCGCCAGCCAGCATCGCATTCTGTTGAATGGCGCGATCAGCCGAATTTTGGGAATGCAACGCAGTGACGGAGGGTTTGGCTTGTGGAGTAATCAAAGCCCGGAAAACCACTGGTTAACGGTGTTTGCCACCGATTTTCTGCTGCGGGCAAACGACGCCGGCTTCAGTGTCGATGCTGCCGCACTCGATAAAGCCATGAAACGGTTGCAGCGGTATTTAAGTGCGCGAGGCAAACTCTGGTCGGAAAATCAGCATTACACCAGCTGGCCCGATCATTATCATCTGTCGTATCGATCTTACGCCGCTATGGTTTTGGCGAATCGTCAGCAAGCAAGACTCGCCGACTTGCGCAATCTATACGATAAATTTCACGGTCATGCGAAAACACGTCTACCGCTGGCGCAACTTGCTTTGGCGCTGGAGTTGGCGGGCGACGTTCGACGCAGCCAACAAGCCTGGCGCCAGGCCTTTACCATGGGGGCTCGAGAAATGGGATATGCCGGTGATTATGGTTCCAGCGTTCGCGATCTTGCCAACACCACGGTGCTGGCATCTCGCAGCAAACTGGTGGAAGATCCTTGGCAGCTCATCTTTGATCTGCGCGATGCGCTGATGGATCGTCGATGGTTGTCGACTCAGGAACGCTTTGCTCTATTCCAGTTGGCGAACCAGTTTGATCAGACGCCCAATCGTTCATGGCAAATGAGCCTACAACAGCCGGCCAAACAGACTGAGAAAATTACCTCCAGCGACAATTGGCTCCGGCATTTCATTGAGTCGGACATTCCGACGTCTCTGACGCTTTCCAATACCCATGACCAATCACTGTACATGACCATGACGGTGCAGGGATATCCAGTCGACCCGCCGGCTCCGGTTAACGATGGCATTCAATTGCAGCGTTCGTTTTACACCAGCGAGGGTAAATCGGTGGATCTCAAACGCATCGAGTCGGGCGATCTGCTGCTGGTCCGTATCGACCTGCAAAGTCAGGGACGTCGCCGCATTCCGGATGCCATGGTGGTGGACATGTTACCGGCGGGTCTGGAGCTGGAAAATCAGAATCTTGAATCCGCGGTGAAAATCGATGCCATGACCGTCGCTGGCAAAACGGTTTCGCAGTGGATGGCTTCGGCGCAAATAAAACACCAGGAATATCGGGATGATCGTTACGTTGCGGCGGTCGATCTGGACGGGCGAAAAACGACCTCGGTGTTTTATCTGGCGCGTGCCGTGACCCCCGGCATTTATAAGTTACCCGCGACGCAAGCGGAAGATATGTACCGCCCTTACCTGCGCGCCATTGGCGAGACTCAGGCAGAGCTGGTGATCTTGCCAAAGCCGCTTTCAGGCAATTAGGGCACTGACCAATGCCAATTCGGACTTTGAGCAATCTTGTTGGTTGGCGCCGGTTCAAGTGGCGACGAAGACTTTTCATTGTACTTTTATTGCTTGCCTCTCTATTCGTTACCTTGTGGTTGCTCGACAGGCTTTACCCGTTACCACTGCCTGATGGTAATCGGCATTTTGCTCAGGTGGTCACTGATCAACACGGAGAGCCGCTTCGCGTGTTTGCCGATCGTCAGGGAATCTGGCGTTATCCGGTTACCCTGCAACAGGTGGCTCCCGAATACCTTGAAGCCCTGATCAACTACGAAGATAGATGGTTTTATCAACACAATGGGGTTAATCCACTGGCGCTATTACGCGCTTTGGGCCAATGGATCTACTATGGGAAGCCGGTTTCGGGAGGTTCAACCTTGACCATGCAAGTGGCGCGCATTCTGCAGCCACACGACAAATCATTGGCCGGAAAAGTGCAACAAATCTTTCGGGCACTGCAACTGGAATGGCACTTTTCAAAACAGGAAATTTTGACACTGTATCTGAATTACGCGCCCTTTGGTGGTCCCATCGAAGGCGTTCAGGCGGCCAGTTACACCTTTCTGGGTAAGCCAGCGTCGCAGTTAACTCACGCTGAAGCCGCACTTCTGGCCGTGTTGCCACAGTTGCCGTCGCGCTTGCGGCCCGATCGATATCCGCAGCGTGCTCGAATGGCCAGAGACAAAGTGTTGCTTCGTTTGCAGCATTTTGGCGTGTGGCAAGAGCAGACCGTTGCCGAGGCCATCCGCGAACCAGTGATCGCGCAGTTTAATTCGGCACCGCAAAAGGCCCCGTTACTGGCCCGACGGTTGGCTGCTCAATACCCAGACAGACAGATTATTCACTCCACCATTGATGCCGGTTTGCAGTCGTCTTTGCGATTGTTGGTGCGGGACTATATTGCGCAATACCCCGAGAAAACTTCAGCAGCTCTGGTGTTGATCGATAATGCGTCCATGTCGGTAAAGGCTTATCTGGGTAGCGCTGATTTTGCCAATGATGAACGGTTTGGTCATGTCGACATGATCCAGGCGACGCGTTCGCCCGGTTCTACGTTAAAGCCATTTTTGTACGCTATGGCGCTCGATTCGGGCCTGATTCATGAGCAGTCCATGTTGCTCGACGTACCTTCCAACTTTGAGGGTTATCGGCCGGAAAATTTTACTCGGGGCTTTTCTGGTGCAGTTTCGGTGCGTGAAGCTTTGCAACGTTCCCTGAATGTACCTGCCGTGCAGGTGTTACAACATTATTCACCGCGTAAGTTTTACGCCGGGCTGGCCAATGCCGGAGTGGCTTTGTCGCTCCCCGACATGGCTGAGCCCAATCTTTCGATGATTTTGGGTGGTGCTGGCAGCAGTCTGGAAAATTTGACTCAGCTGTTTGCCAGTTTCGGTCGCAAGGGTCGAACCGCTGCTCTCAACTTTGTGGTCGATGCGAAAGCCATCAAGCCTGCTGAACGCAAACTGATGAGTGCAGAGTCGGCCTGGATAATTCAGGATATTTTACGCTCCGTACCGATCGATCTATCGTCTCGTCACGCCGCACTCGAAACCCAGAGGTCGCGACGAATTGCCTTTAAGACAGGTACCAGTTACGGCTTTCGAGATGCCTGGGTACTGGCCGTTAGCGAAAAAGTCACCATCGGTTTGTGGATCGGACGACCCGATGGCACGCCGCTGGTGGATAATAACGGTCGCCGTAATGCCGTTCCCCTGTTAAAAAAAGTTTTGCGTCTTTTGCCTGCCGAGTTAATGTCGGCGCCAGAAAAACCGGACGCAGTAACTCGCGAAGTGATTTGCTGGCCACTGGGTACCTTGAAACAATTGCAACAGCAAGACTGGTGCTTGCAACAGCACTCCGCCTGGTTGAAACATATCGAGGCGCCGGTGAGTTTGAAAGAGCCCGCACAAAATGCGTGGGCCGGGTTTCTCAAGCCAATTAATCTGGACAAGACGGGTGCCCGGGTTCATGCGGGCTGCAAACGGGAGTCGGTTGACTCAGCGCAGATCGCCGTTTGGCCAACTTCTATAGAACCCTGGTTGCCCTATCAGTGGCAACGACAACAGCGTTTACCGCCCATGTCACCAGATTGCCAGACCGTTGACCGCAGCCATCAGATCACCATTGTCGGCCTACAACCCGATGCCGAGTTGTACCCGAAGCCGGGGGCCGATCAAACCATTGAACTGGAATTGCAGCTTATGGGCCACAGTGGTTACGCCCACTGGTTCCTGGATGGTGAATGGCAGGGAAAATCGTCGGAACGAGACCCCAGGTTGCGTCTTAAAGTTGCAACACCCGGAGAACATCGGCTGACGGTCATGGATGAAAGCGGACAACAGGTGGCAATCCAGTTCTACTTAGGTGCGTCATAAATTCCCTTACGAGATGGATGGATATTGCTCCGCAACATAAGTCTATTGGCGGTTTTTAACTTAAGTTGTTGAAATAAAACAAAAATCATCGAGTACTCTGGGTCGTGAACAAAAACTTTTGTGATCGGTTGAAATTTTGGTATGTTCAACAGCATAAAAATTCGAATAAAGAAATTGAGGACAGGAAATGTTGGAAACGGTAGGAGCTGTAGTTATTGCCGCAACGGTAATGGCTCTTTATCAAGGGTTTCGTGGTGGGTTTGACTATTTAAACCAGGCGCGGCTCGAAGCAAAAGTAAATGTTCTTATGGCACCGCGTTGGTTGCAGGCATTTATGCTGGTGGCTTTGACCATTCTTGTGGCTGAATTGGCGTATGTCTGGATGACACAGAACTGGCTGGTTGCACTGGCGATTACCGTTGGTACGTTTATGGTGTCGGTATCCATTAAAATGTTGTTTATGCCGCGCAGCGAAAGTAAGTTTTACGAGCGTATTTTCAGTCAGGCCAACTAAATCGAATTCGATAATCAATCACTGTGAAAAATTAGAAGTTTAATAACAACAATAATAAACCATTTGAGGCGGGCTATTTCCCGCCTTTTTTATGTCTGTTTGTTTAACTGAGGTGCTTGTTATGTGGCGCATTCTCCTCCTCGCGTTGTGTTTAATTCTGATGCCGGGCTCTACTCGCGCTGACTCATTAGCGGATCAATTGGTGAATGCGGCCTTCGAGCGAACAAAGCACTCTGTGACTTACGACGGTCGCTATGTTTCGATCGACTACCCAGGCGGTGATGTACCGGACTCGATAGGCGTGTGCACCGACCTTGTGATTCGAGCGTACCGACAACTTGGCATTGATTTACAGCAATTGGTTCATCAAGATATGACACTGGCGTTTTCCGACTACCCTGATCACTGGGGATTAACACGACCAGACTCCAACATCGATCACCGTCGGGTGCCCAACTTACAGACGTTTTTACCCGTCAAAACGCAGCACTACCAATCTCGAACAAAGGCGACGATTACCAGCCTGGAGATCTGGTAACTTGGAATTTGCCTGGAAACTTGCCGCACATTGGCATTATTGTCGATCAACGCTCAGCCGACGACGAGCGCCCGCTGGTCGTTCACAATATAGGGCGCGGACCGGAACTGGAAGATATCTTGTTCGATTATCCAGTGACCGGCCATTATCGTTTTCTACCGTCAGAATAAACACACTTGAATTAACGATGATAGACGGACATGAGTATTGCTAACAGTTGTGTTTATCAATGCTTAGTATTCGAAGCTGGAGTCAGTGTGGGCTAGGCGATTTCGTTAAACTTTTGATAAATAATTTGTTCTTCTTTATAAATACGTTGCGTTAATGTCGCCACCAGGGTGCCAAAATCGCTAGCGAATTTAATGCCCTCACCACCGTCGCTGTATTTCTCGAAAAATGCCAGGGCGGAGGAAGAGATCTTTTCCATATCTTTGGCAAAGAAGGCCAGGGTTTTTTTTAGTTCTGGATTTTTTTGCGCTTCTTGTTCCAGCTTGGGGTAGAGTTGTCGATCTTCCTTATCAAGGTGTGCCAGAAGGCTTTTCTTCACCAATGCCAGCTTGCGTTGTCCTTCGTCGCTGGTGACGCCAAGTGTTTTAATTTCTTTTAGATTTTCAATTATTGCCTGGTGTTCTTTTTTTAATTCTTCGACAAGTCTTGTCATGGTTACAGCTCCTTTTCTACTACTCAATCATTAGATTCCAAGTTGAAGTTAGCAGTCAGTTTCGAAAATTTCGAATTAAATTACCATTTATTTAAAATTGAGATGGTGCAGCGTCATATTTTTATTCGGTAAGCTTGTCTAATGCGCAAAATTAAGAAAAGATGGGACTCAGTTCATTAAAGGGTAGCCGTCGATGAGTGAGTTGAAAACCAAGCTGAATGATGCCAGTGTTGATGAGTTCTTAGCAAAAGTAGAGCCAGAGGTGCGTCGCAAGGACGCCATCGAAGTGTCTGAAATGATGAGTGAGTTGACCGGTGAGCCAGCAAAAATGTGGGGAGATTCGATCGTTGGATTCGGTTCTTATCACTATGTTTATGCCAGTGGGCGTGAAGGCGACTGGATGCGAATTGGGTTCTCGCCAAGAAAAACAGCATTAACTTTATATATTATGTCTGGATTTAGCGAGTACGAAGCTCTGTTGGAGCGTCTCGGAAAATACAAAACTGGAAAGTCTTGTTTGTACATAAAAAAGTTGGCGGATATTGATCGCGATGTATTGACTGAGCTGATGCGTCAATCTTTAATTTACATGAAAAAACAATACCCAAACTAGAGGTTCGAATGATGAAGTCCTTTTTTATTTTGTTCACTATTTTAGGGTTACTGGGAGTCTCTATGAACGCGTCCGCTGACGATCAGGCAATTGCGGCTTTTAAATCTGAACCCAAGGTCGAAGCTTTTCTTGCCGACAAAACAGAAGACAAATACTGGGTACGTTTCGAAAAAATAAAGTTAGGTGATATTTGTGGAATTGCCGGCTGTCAATGGCGCACCTTGGTCTCGATGATAGTAACCTCAAAAAGTGCCAACGCGCCCTCGGTAAGTTTTTTTGCCATTGTTGAGGGACCTGTTCCAGTAGCAAAAGATGCTAAGCCTCAAGTAAGATTTGTTGAGTTAACCGAAATGGAAGAGCAGAAATGGCAAACGCGAATTTAAGGCGTCTATTACAAGGTTCGTGTGCCTTTGTAAGCAATATTTTTGGCCTGAGCCGTTATCGTCGATGAGACGATACAGTTTCAAGCGGCGACTCACTGAATAGCATTTTGTAATCTTTGCAGAACCGGCTGACGTTGGTCACACCATAATTGCGCAGTAATTGATTCACCGAATACTTTGTGGGGAGTTGTAACAGCCGTCGAATGTCGTGCATGCGTCTAATCTTTATGTATTGCTTCGGCGATATATTTAAATATTCCTTAAAGGTGTATTCCAGCGTTCGGACACTGCAAAAAACTTCTGCTGCAAGATCGTGCGAGGTTAAAGGACGCCCCGATTGCAGGTTAATGTAGTCGATGGCTCGTCTAAAGATACTGCTTCTACGTTTTTCAATTTTTTTTCGCTTGAATTGTGTGGCGCTTTCAAACAGCGCCTCGATTTCGGCGATCAAGTTGCTTTGAATGTCAATCAGTGCCTGTGGGTTTAAGACTTCGTTGGCATCGAGGTAGTAGCGAATTTGTTGAGTGATACGATTGGAGTGGGCCAGACATTCTGGCGTGATCAAAAAATCACGATTGATGATTTGATCCTGTGTTTCTTTAAAGTGACGGTTAAAGAAAGCAACCGGGATCCACACCTGATACATCTTGCATTGTGGATCGGTGCGACAAAACGATCGTGTGCTGGGCGTGTAAATCATCGACGAAGCATTTTTGATCAACTCGTCGTTACACACCAGAGTATCGATGCCTTGTTTGAAGTAAAGAATAACGTGCTTATCACTGCTACTGCCTTCCCAGATGATCGGCGCAGTGAGTTGTCGGCACACGGCAACGAGATCGGGCAAATAAAGGAACTCACTGGTGACGTCCAGACTGTTTTCATTCAATTTGTAGACACCATCGATATTCAGTCCAGAAGCCCGAAGGGTGTCTATGTAACTTTCCAGTGTTTGGTCTTGGTGAAAATAAAAGCTCATACTGCAGGCTTGTCTTTGGCTAAGGGTGTACTGCGATATTCATGCGTATGTTGAAAATCAATGCATCACCATTTGTAATAATATTATCCTTGATGCAGTCTATATGATTTTAAACGTAAATTGACGTTTTATCTGGTTGTATATAGGTCTCTTTGCGCGTTTTGTCCATTTTGCGCAAGGCCATTGAAACGGTCTCAGGTTGGTGCTCCGAGGGTTGTCACGGTGGAGTTGTTGTCATCGACACTGTCTTAACCGACCAGTTGAATGCGTCTTCTCGTCAGCTCATCGCGTGCAAGAAAAGGTTCACTTTCTGTAAAAAGCGAATGCGGGTTCGACGCCGAGTTAATTTAATTGGCAGTCAATCAGTGGACATACAATACTCGGTAGGCGTAGAAAGCGACGGAAGCTCCGGTGATAAGCAAAAGCCAGCTGATCCAGACAACCGGTTTTTTAATGTGGTGGTAGCTGAAATACGCGATCACCGGAATCATTAACACCACGGAAATGGCCGATAGCAGATAGAACTTAGCCGCTTTGCCAATGCCAGCCAGGGCGAATGCAACTATCACCGGGATCCCTGCCCGTTTGTCCTGCAGCATGATGTAGAAAATAATAATGCCCAGGGCAAGTGCAGCGGTTGCTGCGGAAATGGCAAAAACGATGCCCCATTGGCTGAACTCTTGTTCGGTCATATTGGATCTGCGTAAACGAATGATTTGGCGTATTATACCCTGCTCCACTGCAGGGTCGAAACGACCTTGACGTCAATTTACGGTTTTTTATGAACGAGTTAGAACTGAAACAGGCCATCAACCAGATCATGCCCTTTGGCAAATACCAAGGCCGGCGGCTGCTCGAGCTGCCGGAACCCTATCTGGTATGGTTTCATAAGCAGGGTTTTCCCGAGGGCAAACTTGGCAGGCAGCTGGCATTAATCTACGAAGTAAAACTCAACGGGCTGGAAGCCATGTTGCAGCCGCTGCTTAGTAGGTCGAGCGCAAACCAAACCGGGAGTCGATCGTGACAGCAACCGCAAAAATCTGGGTTGATGCTGACGCCTGCCCCCGAGTGATAAAAGATATTATTTTTCGTGCCGCTCAGAGAACCCAAACGGAAACATTGTTGGTGGCGAATCAGTTTATCCCCACGCCATCGTCTTCTTTGATTCGCTCGATTCAGGTTGAGTCGGGTTTTGATGTTGCCGATAACGAAATTGTAGAACGCTGTGCAGCGGGCGATTTGGTGATTACGCAAGACATTCCTCTGGCGGCTGAAGTCATCGAGAAAGGGGCGGTTGCACTCAGTCCGCGTGGAGAGTTGTTCACGCCAGAAAACATTCGCGGCCGACTGAATATTCGAGATTTCATGGATACCATGCGTTCCAGTGGCGTACAAACGGGTGGGCCGCCCGCCCTGAATCAGCAAGATCGTATGGCGTTTGCCAACCAACTCGACAAGTGGCTGGCAAAACGTAAATAAATCAGTGCTGCTCGGTCCCCATGAGTTCCGAAATTTTGTGATAAAAAGGTGCCAAACGTCGGTACAGCTTCTGATAAATGCGATGGTAGATTCTTTGATACAACTCGACGTTGCAAGCAATGGGTTGAATCACTTCTCGAGTGTGACACATGGCAAGAGCGGCTGAATGAAAATCATCAAAAAAGCCGCGATTAACAGCGACGCAAATGGCTGCACCCAGTCCCGATGTTTCGTAAGTGGCAGGCACTTTAACCGGCAAATTGAAAATGTCGGCCGTGATTTGCAGAGCGCTTCGACTTTGTGAACCACCGCCAGAAACGAACAGTTCGGTAACTTTGACGCCACTGCGCCGTTGCATTTTTTGTTTTCCCTCAAACAGACCAAAAGCGATGCCTTCGAGCAGCGCGCGGTATATATGCGCCTTGGTATGGCTGTCATTGAATCCGATGATGGCACCGCGCGCTTCCGGTCCCGGATATCGCACTCCGGGGCTCCAGTAAGGCTGTAAAATCAATCCGTCAGCACCAGGGGCAATGTCTTGTGCCTGCTGATCCAGCAGGGCTTCGGTGGAGGTTCCCTGCTGATCCGCTTGCAGCTGCTCTTTGTGTGCAAACTGTTCCTTGAACCAGCTTACCATCCAGTAACCGCGATAGATTTGAAACTCGCAGGTGAAATGTCTGGGTATGGCGGCGGGGTAAGGCGGTAAAAAACGTATCGGCTCAATGTATTTGGCGTGAACGGTATTAAAAGTGGCGGTAGTGCCGTAACTGATTTGCCCCTGATGGGGATTTACTGCTCCACAACCGAGCGTTTCGCAGGCTTTGTCGGCGGCGGCTGCGACAATTGGGAGCTGCTTAGGCAACCCGGTTTGTTGATGCGCCGCTTCGGTAATAAAACCGAGCGTTTCGCCTACTGGCACCAGTTCGGGCAGTTGCTGCGGCTGTATCGGACAGGCCTGCCATTTCCAGTCATTGGGCTTTGCCCAGACGTGACGTTTGTAATCAAACGGAATATAGCCCACTTGATTGCCGATACTGTCTTTGAACTCGCCGCTTAAGCGGTAGTTGAAGTAGCCGGAAAGCAGCAAATAATGTCGCGTCTGTTGCACGATATCGGGTTGAAACTGGCGCAGCCAGTTGATCTCGGCATCCGCAACAAACTGTTCGATCGTGTCCTTTACACCGACCAGTCGAAACGCCAGTGACCACCAGGAGCTGATGGTGGGCTTCTTGGTTGCGCGTCGTTGATCCATCCAGATAATGGCCGGTCGCAGAGGTTCGCCCTGTTCGTCCAGACAGATGATCGAGGCACGTTGGGTTGTGACGCTGAGTCCGGCAATGCTGTCGGCGCGAACCTCGGTTTCGTCCCAAAGTTTGTGGCAAACGCGGCACAAAGCGTCCCAGAAAAAGTTGACATGTTGTTCAACCCAACCGGATTGTTTCGAAAAATATCCGTCGATCGGAACCTGTGTTTTGGCAATCAATGCGCCGGACACATCGAACACCAGAGCCCGAATGCTTTGTGTACCGCAGTCAATAGCGAGAAGGTTTTTCGGTGGATTCCGATCTGAGTGATTGCTCATCATGATATTTTCTTATTATTGTCCTGCTGTGTAATCCGACGTTGCAGTGTCTCGCAACCGGGGTCAAACGATCGATTCAAAAGTCGGTCATTTTTTGAGTCGATAGCGGCGCCGAAAGCTTCGCTTTTCGAAAGGTATTATAAGCCGATTCAAAGCTGGGCGACGACTGTAAGTTTTGCAGGCGTTGTCGTTTACGTCTGGTTAGTAAATATTAATGTTCTGGCGCACCTGGCAGAAGTCCGGCGGTTGCCGAACTTCTGCATCTAAGGCTTAAGACTGGATACCGGAATGGCGTAACAAAGGCTCCACTTCGGGCTCTCGACCACGAAACTGCTTAAACAATTCCATGGCCGGTGCGGAGCCGCCTTTTTCCAGAATGTTCTGTTTAAAGGCTTTTCCCGTTTTTGCTGAAAAAATCCCATCGGCTTCGAATTTACTGAACGCGTCGGCACTCAAAACTTCGGCCCATTTATAGCTGTAATAACCTGCAGAATAGCCGCCGGCGAAAATATGCGAAAACGAATTTTGGAACCGATTCCATTCGGGCGGCGTGACTACTGCGACCTGTTGTCTAACGTCATCCAGAGTGGCTTGAATCATGTCGGCGTTGTAAGTTTCAAGTTCGCTGTGAATGCGGAAATCAAACAGAGAGAATTCCAACTGTCTTACCATCATCATGGCCGACTGGAAATTTTTTGCTTTTTGCAGTTTTTGTCGCAGATCTTGTGGCAGTTTTTCACCGGACTCATAGTGGCCTGAAATAAGGTCGAGTCCCTCGTGTTCAAAACAGAAATTTTCCATGAATTGACTGGGCAGCTCGACGGCGTCCCATTCTACCCCGTGAATACCACTGGCACTGAGATATTCGATCTTGGTCAGCATGTGGTGTAAACCGTGGCCGAATTCATGAAACAGCGTAACCACTTCATCGTGAGTTAATAACGCTGGTTTGTCGTCGACCGGAGGATTAAAGTTGCAGGTCAAGAAGGCTACCGGTTTCTGTAGCCGACCATCGTCCATGCGAAAGCGGCTGCAATAATCGGCCATCCAGGCACCGCCCCGTTTGTGCGCTCGGGCGAACAAATCAATGCAAAAACGCGCGATTCGCTCATCGTCCTGGTCGTAAACTTCAAACAGACGGGCGTGAGGATGCCAGCTATCGAACGCCTCTTCCGATTCTTTAATGGTGACCGAAAACAATGTTTCGGTAATGCTGAACATTCCCTTGAGTACCGTATCCACCGGAAAATAAGGCCGTAATTGTTCCTGCGAAATGGCGTATCGGTGCTCTTTGAGTTTTTCGCCAGCGTACATCACATCCCACGCGTTAATCGAATCGATGCCGAGCTTTTGCTGGGCGAACTCCTGCAGTTCTCTCAATTCTTTTTCTGCTTGTGGTTTTGATTGGGCGGCGAGATCGTTAAGAAAGCCTACCACCTGTTGCGGTGACTCGGCCATTTTTGTCGCCAGTGACAACTCACCGTAGTGTTTGAAGTCCAACAGTTGAGCCAGCTCTTGACGCAGTGTCAGTATCTCTTCCATCAGTGGCGCATTATTATATCGGCCATCATCACTGAGTTCTGATGCTCGGGTCGAGTAAGCGCGATAAACTTTTTGACGCAAATTTTGATCGTCGGCGTAACTCATGACCGCGTAGTAACAGGGAAATTCAAGGTTTAGTAAATAGCCGTCTTTGTTTTCGGCCTTGGCATTTTGTCGCGCCAGACCCAGCGCCGACTCGGGCAATCCTTCGAGGCCCTTTTCAGACTCGAAATGTTTACTCCACGACATGGTCGCGTCGAGTATATTTTGTTGGTATTTCGAGGATAACTCCGACAGTCGTTTTTGGATTTCGCCGTGGCGTTTTTTCTTCTCCGGGCTCAGCGACACTCCGGATAATTTGAAATCGCGCAACTCGTCTTTAAGAATTTTAATTTGCGTGCTATTGAGGTTTAATTGGTCGCGACGGTCGTAAATACTTTGGACTGCTTGATACAAAGCTTCGTTCTGTCCCAGCCAGGTGCCAAAGTCGGACAATAGCGGCAAACAACTGTCGTAAGCTTTTCGTAATTCGTCCGAATTCACGACCGCATTCATATGCGATATCGGCGACCAGCGTTTGTCCAGCGTGTTGCTGAATTGTTCCAGCGGCTGCATTAAACTTTCCCAGCTTGGAGCCGACTGACTGGCCAGCAGTTCTTCGATGGCGCTTTTGTGTTCACTCAAAGTATTCTCTATGGCCGGCTTAATATGTTCCGGTTTGATTTTGCTAAAGGGTGCTAAATCGTAATTTGCTAAAAGCGGATTGGTCATTCAAAGTGTCCTGTCATTTACCCAATGTTCAATCGGTTTTTATCGACTGCACAATCGATAAAACTCATGTGATATCCTAAAGTGTAACATCTAAACTGTTGCTTCACTCAATAGTGACGACTTTCAATCGAATCAACGACAGGATGAATGCGTGAGCAATTACGATTTTGATTATTTAGCCATCGGCGGCGGTTCTGGTGGTATCGCATCGACCAATAGAGCGGCGATGCACGGTAAGAAATGTGCCCTGATTGAAGCCAATGCACTGGGCGGTACTTGCGTCAATGTTGGCTGCGTTCCGAAAAAAGTCATGTGGTTTGGGGCGCACGTTGCTGAAGCGATCAAACTGTCGTCCGATTATGGTTTTGATGTCACCGTGAATCAACTGAACTGGGCGCAGCTGGTGAAAAATCGCGACGCCTACATTCAGCGTATTCATGGCTCCTACGATAATGTGCTGGCAAAAAACAAGGTTACCGTTATTAAAGGTTTTGCCAAATTCATTGACCCACATACAGTAGAGGTCAATGGCGAGCGTATTACCGCTGAGCACATCACCATCGCGACGGGCGGTCGACCAATTATCCCAAACTTACCCGGAGCAGAATTGGGAACCGACAGTGATGGCTTTTTTGCCATGACTGAGCAACCGAAGCGGGTGGCGGTGATCGGAGCCGGATACATTGCAGTTGAAATAGCCGGTGTGTTAAACGAATTGGGCAGTGAAACCCATCTACTGATTCGAAAAGATCAGCCGCTGCGTCAATTTGATCCCTTGCTTGCCGATACGCTGACTGAATTGATAGAAGCGTCGAATTTACATTTGCACAAGCGCAGTGTGCCGAAAGCCATCGAACAAACATCCGACGGCCTGGTTATTCTATTAGACAATGGTGGCCAAGTCGGTCCGGTCGACGAGGTTATCTGGGCCATCGGCCGTGAACCAATGACCGATAATTTAAATTTAGCGGCGGCTGGAGTGGAGCTGGATAGTTATGGGTTTATTAAAACCGACGACTATCAAAACACCAGTGTCCCTAATATTTACGCTGTTGGTGATAACACCGGGCGGATTGCTTTGACCCCTGTCGCAGTTGCGGCGGGCCGGCGACTGTCGGAGCGCTTGTTCAATAACAAACCCGATGAGCGGCTTGATTATGACAATGTGCCGACCGTGGTGTTTAGTCATCCGCCGATTGGCACTGTTGGTCTTTCCGAGCCGGAAGCGCGTGCGCAGTACGGTGATTCGGTTAAGGTCTATACGTCTAACTTTACCGCCATGTACACGGCGATGGCCGACCATCGTCAGCCTACCCGGATGAAGTTGGTGTGTGTCGGTGAGAATGAAAAAATTGTTGGCATTCACGTTATTGGCTTGGGGGCCGATGAAATGCTGCAGGGCTTTGCCGTGGCACTAAAAATGGGTGCGACCAAGGCCGATTTTGATAATACCGTGGCTATCCATCCGTCTTCTGCGGAAGAATTTGTCACCATGCGTTAACGGCGTAAGGCCTGTCCCGGAATATCCCGCCGGGACAAGGCCTCATTAACCCCGTTCTTATTGCCACTTGCTGTTTTGCTGCAAAGCGTTAAAATCGCGCAATGCATTTCGTTAATTGAGATCCTTTTGTTTATGAACATCCGCGCCTTTGAAAACTTCAAGCCAGACATTGGTGACCGAGTCTTTGTTGACCCAACTGCTTTGGTGGTGGGTCAGGTGACCATTGGCGACGACAGTTCTATCTGGCCGATGGCGGTGTTACGCGGCGATGTTCATGCCATTAAAATTGGCGCGCGCAGCAGTATACAGGACGGTGCCGTGTGCCATGTTACTCATGCCAGTCATTACAATCCCGATGGGCACAATCTGGTTATTGGTGACGATGTGACCGTCGGTCATAAAGCCATGTTACACGGTTGTCAGATCGATAATGAGGTGTTGATCGGTATGGGATCGGTGGTGATGGACGACGCGGTGATTCATTCTAATGTTGTGCTTGGTGCCAACAGCGTTGTGCCGCCCGGCCGAGTGCTGGAAAGTGGCTACCTGTGGGTCGGATCGCCGGCTCGCAAGATCCGTGAACTCACCGACGACGAGATAGCATTTTTCAAGTACTCCGCCGATAACTACGTCAAATTGAAAGATCGGTATTTAAATTCTGGCAGTTAATCCCATTTTAGAGAATTAACGGTGTCCCAATATTCTGCGAAGGTAGTCTGGCAACGACAGGCTGAAGAAGCATTTATCGATAATCAATACAGTCGCGGCCATCATTGGTCGTTCGATGGTGGACTCAGTGTCGCAGCCTCTTCTTCTCCGCATATTGTCCCACTTCCCTATTCGGTGGCAGAAAACGTTGATCCGGAAGAAGCCTTTATTGCGGCCCTGTCCAGCTGCCATATGTTGTTTTTTTTGTCGATCGCGGCAAAAATGCGATTCGTGGTTGAAGCGTATACCGATAATGCCATCGGCGTTATGGGTCTCAATGCATCCGGGCGTCAGGCAATGACCCAAGTGACATTGCGGCCCAAAGTTAGCTTTTCCGGTGAGCGCGAACCGAGCCTGCAACAGCTGGAAAAAATGCACCATCAGGCGCATCAACAATGCTTTATTGCCAATTCGGTAACCACCGATGTGGTCACCGAAATTATTACCTAATCGGTTTGGGTGGGATAAGGGGTTTTGTGTCGGGGCGCTGACCGTGCCATATTTCAAACGATAAAGCCGCTTGTTCAACCAACATTCCCCAGCCGTCGAAATAGTGTGAAGCCCCGTTTTTGGCGCACCAATTTAAAAACGGCTCGGCTCGCTCACCGTAACTGATGTCGCAAACTGCACAATCAATGAGGTCTTGCAGACCGTTTTGTTGCAGCCATTTTTCGCCGTCCTGAGGCATGGAGTTGATGATCAGTGCAGGACGTCGCGTCGCAGATTCCGAAAACAGCTTGATATTACCCAGCATGGAAAATTGCTCGACCAGACGCTCAGCATTCTCTGGCGTGCGATTGATTAACGACAAATGCGCTTTTTCGTTAAGCAAGGCCGGAATAATTGAACGTGCTGCCCCCCCGGCTCCGAGAAAAACAATCGAACAACCGTCGAGTTCGATGCCTTGATTGTGCAACGCGTTCACCAGCCCCTGGCCATCGGTAGTATCTCCCACCAGTTCGTCGCGCTCATTCATCCATAGGGTATTAACCGATTGAGCCTGAGTGGCGCGCTCTGTTTTAATGATGGCCAAGTCAAAGGCTGCTTGTTTGAACGGCAGGGTAATATTGAGCCCTAGCCCATCGGCGGCAAAGAAGTCGTTGACGGTTTCTACAAACCGTTCTTTCTCTGCGAAAATTTTGTCGTACCGGATTTTAATCCCAAGTTGCTGAGCAAACTGTTGGTGCACTTGGGGCGACTGGCTGTGTTCAACAGGGTTGCCGATAACGGCGCAGTGTTTGAGCATAATGAACCTGTTCTTCCTTAAAAGGGTTCTTTGAGTGTAACAATACTGGATAAAAAGCTCATCACTTATCCGAATGGACATGATTATTAAGCAGACCCCCTTAACCACGATATCTTTTGTTACTTTTGGCACACAATTGCAGTAAATTAATTCGGTAAACTGTCGTTTCGCAGTAAAAAAACATTAAGGAAGCTATAACTCTATGAAAGCTGTAAAAACTTTGATTGCGGCGGTTATCGCCAGTACCACCCTGTCGGGATGTGTGATCGCTATTCACGATCGGGATGTGCAGAACGATCCTTCGTGGAAAGAGCGTCAAACCGAGAACCGGGAGTACATCAACCAGTTATCCACCGGCGTCAAAATCAACCAGGTCACTGACGCACTTGGCGGAGCTGACGATACCGAAGGATTTGAAAAAGACGGCAAGCAGTACGTTGTGCTTTTTTATCGGACCCAGCACCGTCGCGGCGACGGGAACACCACGCGTGATGAAACAACACCATTGATTTTTGAGAATGGCCGTTTGGTAGGTTGGGGACACGCAGTACTGGATCGTTATTTTCACTAGAGATCAGCGATCTCTTACATTGAGCTGAGTAATTAACGCCTTTTGTGTCGCGCGAGAGGCCGTATACTGACAGCAACTGGAATCAATAATGTTCAAGGACGAATGAACTTATCAAACATATATTCTCGAGCCGGGGTTGGTATTGAAGCCCCTTTGGTGACTATCGAAACCCACCTCTCTAACGGACTGCCTGCGCTGAACATTGTTGGCCTACCGGAAGCGGCGGTGCGTGAAAGTAAAGACCGAGTGCGCAGTGCCTTGATGAATTCCAACCTGGAGTTTCCTACGCGGCGCACCACCATTAACTTGGCCCCCGCCGACTTGCCGAAAGACAGCTGCCGATTTGATCTGCCTATTGCGCTGGGGATTTTGTCGGCCAGCGGCCAAATTCCGTTGGATCGCTTAAACCAATACGAATTTACCGGGGAACTGGCGTTATCGGGTGAGCTAAGGCCCATCCACGGAATTTTGCCGGTTGCGCTGGAAGCCAAGCGAGCTGGTAGAACTTTGGTGGTGCCCAAAGCAAACGCCGAAGAAGCGGCGCTTGCCGGTGGTGAGCAGTTGGTTGCCGAACATCTGCTGGATGTGGTGAGTCACATTCTTGGTCAACAACGGATGGATTTGAACCGCGCGGAGCCGGTTGTTGGTCAGTCGATGGATGCGCCCGATTTGAGCGATGTGAAAGGGCAGTACGCAGCGAAACGGGCATTGGAAATTGCCGCAGGTGGAAAACACAACTTGCTATTTATCGGCCCGCCCGGAACCGGAAAAACCATGTTGGCCAGTCGGCTGGCCGGTATTCTGCCAGAGCTGGACGACGACGAAGCCGTCGATTGCGCGTCGATCGCCTCAATATCGGGAAAATCAGTCAATCCCGCTAACTGGAAGTTGCGCCCTTTTCGTGTTCCCCATCATACGGCATCGGCCGTTGCACTGATTGGCGGCGGCAGCAATCCTCGGCCGGGAGAGGTGTCGTTGGCACATCATGGGGTTTTGTTTCTGGACGAACTGCCCGAATTCGATCGAAAAGTGCTGGAAGTACTACGCGAGCCTCTGGAGTCGGGCAGTGTGACCATCTCCCGGGCAGCCCGTCAGGCCGAATACCCAGCCAGATTTCAATTGATAGCCGCCATGAATCCTTGTCCTTGCGGGCATTTTGGCAATAGCCGTGGACAATGTCGCTGCACTCCCGATCAAATTCGACGCTATTTATTGAAATTATCGGGACCGTTTCTCGACCGCATCGACTTACACGTTGAAGTGCCCTTGATGACCAAACAAGAGTTTCAGGCCGACGCCGATCCTGATGCTGAAACGACGGAAGATGTGCGGGTTCGTGTTGACCGTGCCCATGAAATCCAACAGCGCCGCCAGGGCAAATTAAACGGTGAGTTGCAAGCGGCCGAACTGGAGAAAAACTTTAATATTGAGTCGAAAGCCAAACAGTTTACTCTGGATGTGATGGAAAAGCTGGGGCTGTCGGCGCGAGCGTATCACCGGATTTTGCGTGTTTCCCGAACCATCGCCGACCTGGATCAGGTTGATCAGGTGGCACAAAGTCATGTGGCAGAAGCCATCGGCTATCGGAAAATTGAACGAATGATGCAACAGGTCTGACGCTGTTGTATGAAACTCACACCAATCTCGTTCAAGGTTGAGCATTCACCATGAAAGAGGTTGGCCCGACAAAGGAAGGTCCCATGAAACAGAGCCAAGTGATTCATCCATTTCCGGGTGCTCCCGGGAAATACCATCTAAAAGTGGCCTCCTGGCTTCCGAAAATCCAGGTGACCGTGTTTCAAGATTCTTTGGTATCAAACAACGACTGGCGTTGTCGTATAGGCGGCATGATGTTCAACCCCAAAAGCTGGCTAACAAAAGGTGATTGGGAAGGTCCGTTAACCGATCCAACTAAACCATAATCACTGGTTTTGTATTTGGCGATAAATTAACTGATTTTGAGAACTGTTTACTTAAAAAAAGGTTAATATCACGGTCGTTTTAAGGCTATAATGCCGTTGTGCTATATAAGTGATTCGGTTTATGCTTATCTATCACTGGTAATCTCATAATGCTGTATTAAAATTAAAAGTGCTGCCTGTGACTCAATATATGACTTTATATTTGGCTTAAAAAGGCACAGGTCAGTCAATAACCTATGGGATGCCAAAGTTGTCACCCAAAACATGGAACCAAACGACGGAGCGTGGTATGAAGGAGAATTCGATCAAACGTCCCTTTCCCGGAACCCCTGGAAAATATAACCTAAAGATGGCTCCCTGGCTGCCGAAAGTTCAGGTCAGTGTTTTCAAAGACTCATTACAGCAACAAGACGGATGGCGCTGCCGAATTGGTGGTTTGATTTTCAATCCGGACAAGTTTTTAAGCAAAAGCTTGTGGGAAGGTCCATTACAGTCTTAGTCGTGGTCTGTTTGTCTCAGGCGAGTCGCCGAAAACAAGCTGTAAAATGATAATTTTCTACGCAAAATCAGCCCTTTACTCAAAGGGCTTTTTTGTTTCTATGCTTAGAAGGCTCTGACGCGATATAATTCGGGCCGCAATGTCGCAGTGAATTCTATCGGTAACATCAGAGAAAGAGAGAGTTTTGTGGGCCACCGGTTAAACGAAAGACAACAAGAAGCAGTTAATACGGTGAGTTCTCCGCTTTTGGTATTGGCGGGTGCCGGCAGCGGTAAAACCAGTGTCATTACGACCAAAATTGTACATCTGATAACTCAGTGTGGTTATAAGGCGTCGCAGATTGCTGCAGTAACTTTTACCAACAAAGCGGCCCGCGAAATGAAAGAACGGGTCAGTCGCTTGTTGGGCGGACACAACAGCCGTGGATTAACGGTTTCTACTTTTCACAATCTGGGGTTGAATATCATTCGACGTGAACACCAATCTCTGGGTTACAAAAAGAACTTTACCATTTTTGATGACCAGGACACGCTAACGCTTCTGCGTGATTTATGCCAAAAAAATGCCGACGCCGATAAATCCGAGCTGGTTGCTTTTCAAAGTAAAATATCGAATTGGAAGAACGACTTGAAATCACCACAGCAGGTGATTAACGAAGCGACCAATCAGGACGATTTGGCAGCAGCAAAATTGTACGAAGTTTACGATCGCAGCATGCGAGCGTATAACGCAGTCGATTTTGACGATTTGATTCGTTATCCGGTCGAACTGTTTCGTTCTGAGCCCGACGTGCTTGAAAAATGGCAAAATAAAATTCGTTATCTGCTGGTGGACGAATATCAAGACACCAACACCTGCCAGTACGAGCTGGTAAAATTGTTGTGCGGACGCTTCGGATTGTTTACCGTGGTTGGCGATGATGATCAGTCCATCTATTCATGGCGTGGTGCGCAACCGGAAAATCTGGCGTTGCTCAAAGAAGATTATCCCAATTTGAAAATTGTTAAGTTGGAGCAAAACTACCGTTCATATGGACGCATACTGAAAGCGGCAAACGAAGTAATCGCCAATAATCCTCACGTTTTTGAAAAATCCCTTTGGTCCGATAAAATTTTTGGCGATGAAATTCGTATTCTGGCCACCGATGATGAGCTTAACGAAGCAGAACGGGTGGCGAATGAACTGTTGGCTCATAAGCTACGCAATGGTACGCAGTTCTCCGATTATGCCATTTTGTATCGTGGTAACCACCAATCGCGATTTATGGAAAAAGCATTGATCGAAAAGCAAATTCCATACAAAGTCAGTGGTAGTACGTCATTTTTTTCAAGAACTGAAATTAAAGATACCATGGCTTATTTGCGGCTGTTGGTGAATCAGGACGACGACAATGCTTTTCTAAGAATAGTCAATGTGCCGCGCCGCGAGATCGGTCCTTCGACATTGGAAAAACTGGGGCTGTACGCGCAGAAGCGACACATCAGTTTGTACGATGCCTGCTTCGAAGTGGGGCTAGAACAGACTCTGCCAGCCAAAGGCTACGCAGCGATTCAACGATTTGCCAATTTGATTTCGCGCAGTGAAGACAATGCCAAGCGCGGCGATACCATGGGAGTTATCAATGAACTGCTGGCTTACATTGGTTATCACGGTTTTTTATACGACAACTCGAGCAGTCCGAAAGCTGCAGAATTTCGATGGAACAACGTCCAACAATTATTGGAATGGATCGAACGGGAACTGGAAAACTTTGCCGATGATGAGTTTCCTCTTGCGCGAGCGATCAATCGACTGATCTTGCGCGAGATGTTGGATCGCAATGAAGAAGATGCTGACAACAACGAAGTGCAGCTGATGACTTTACACGCGTCGAAAGGACTCGAATTCAATCACGTCTTTCTGGTTGGCATGGAAGAAGAATTGCTGCCGCACCGCTCCAGTATCGAAGAAGATAACATCGAAGAAGAAAGACGTCTGGCATATGTCGGAATTACGCGGGCACAGCAAACCTTGACCATGTCGTACGCTCGACAGCGAAAACGTTATGGAGAGCTGGTCGATACCGAACCCAGTCGTTTCCTTTTCGAAATGCCGCAAGACGATCTGGTGTGGGAAGAGCAACAAATGCCCATGTCCGAAGAAGAGCGCCTGGAAAAAGGCCGTAAAAATATGGAACAACTGAGAGCGATGCTGTCGTAACGGCAAGGGATTCGTCAGAATCGCTTTAGGATTCCGTTTTTGAGTTATTGATAAAAATAAATCATCTAAAAACTCCTGTTTTAATTTCTCAAACATTCGATTTAACCATTTTCCTCAATTTAATACCCCATTTCATTTCGATCTCCTATACTCAATGGAAAGGACTGGGGGTAAACTGACAACGCCATGTTGTGTGAAAAATCTTGCCGATATACTCATCTATTTAAGCTAACCAAAGAATTCGACCTGCCTTCGTTGAATAACCGTTTGATCGAAGTGAGTCAGGCCATTCTCCCGCAACTCGATCTGAAGTGGGATTTTCATGGTAGTTTGTTATCGTTGCGTTTTGGTGACGTACTGAAGCTGTTGGTTCGTGAGCTACCCAATAAGGTTATTATCGACCTGAGCAGTAACGACCAAACCATCGCTTCACTTGCGTGCTTTCGTTTGCCTTATCCGGATGAATTAAACGAGCTGAAAAAAATAGCTGAGGTGTATTGTCATTTGTTGCAGCATCTAGCGAATTCGAATATCGATCCGTTGACCGGTGTATTAAATCGACAGGCATTTAGTAAAGATTTACACGAATTGAGTCGAACGCTGGTTTACGACGGACGACGTCGCATTGAGCTGCCAAAGTATTTGGCGTTAATTGATATCGACGATTTTAAACGAATCAATGACGGATTCGGTCATCTGTTGGGTGATGAGGTGCTGGTGGTCTTCGGCCAGAAAATGATCCATACATTTCGAGATTACGATGCCTGTTACCGTTACGGCGGTGAAGAGTTTGCTGTCATCATGCACGATGTCGATCATCAACATGTGGCGACCATTCTGGAGCGTTTTCGCGACACTATTGTGTCGCACCGCTTTTCTCAGGTGGGTCAGGTCACGGTAAGTATTGGATACTCTTATATTGAACCAAACTTTGTGCCCAGTGAGCTGATGGATCACACCGATAGCGCGCTTTATTATTCCAAGCGACATGGAAAAAACCAGGTTCAGGATTACGGTGAACTGTTTCAAACTGGGAAGGTTTCGAAACAGCATCACTCCGATATTGAATTTTGGTAACTAGTCGGTCTGACTTTTTCCCTGTTTAAACTCATCCACGATAGATAGCATATTGGCCGCCAGCTCAGTCATTTTCTGGCCGGCGGTGATGGTTTCTTCTGAGTTATTGGCGGTTGCGTCTGATACCTTCTTGATTTCTAACAATAACGTCTCGATATTCTTTGCCAACTGTTGCTGGTTCGATGACGTCGACTGTGTGGCCTTGTTCTTTTCAGCAATTTCGGCAATAGACTGGTTGATTGCGTTCAGGGCCTGCTCCAGTCGATGCGTTTCTTGTGTCGATTTTTCGGTTTTTTCGCTGCTTGCCGTCATGGTTTCAACCGTTTCTTTGACGCCGTTTTGAAGTGCTATGATGGTTTTTTCAATCTCCATGGTGGAGTCTTGAGTGCGCTTTGCCAAGGTTCGAACCTCGTCAGCAACCACGGCAAACCCCCGTCCCTGATCGCCAGCCCTGGCAGCTTCAATGGCAGCATTGAGTGCCAGCAAGTTGGTTTGTTCTGCAATGCTTTTGATCACATCCAGTACCTGGCTGATGTCGTTGCTCTGATCCGACAGTCGATTGATCGCATTAACGGAATTTTTGATCTCCTGATACAGCTCGTCCCCGCTTTGTTTTGCTGCGGTCATAATCTGTGCGCTGTTATAGGCTTGATCATTCGACTCGTTGACAGCGTCTTGAACGCGATCGGTATTTTGCGAAATGTCGTCAACCGAATGCAGTAGTTGTTGTGTCTCATCGATAATCCGTTCGGTCGATTGTTGCTGTTGTTGAATAACGTCGCCAGTTTGAACTGCAATCGACTCGACTTTTTTCGATTGACTGGAGACTTCTCCGGATGACGATTCGATCGTAGTCAGCAAATTGCCCACTTTCTCGATCATCCAGTTAAAGGTTTCTTTTAACGAGTTCATTTCATCGCGCGTTGTAAAATGCGCTTTCGCTGTTAAGTCCCCTGATGAGAATTTTTTCGCCGCGCGGATCATACGGTTAATACTGATTTGTATTGAAAAGGACATACCCAAAAACAGATAGGCAGCTCCCAACAGCGAAACAATCAATATGATCAATAAGCTCCAGAGCGATTGTCGTTCGCGCTCGATTCGTTGTTGATAAAGTTCATTCAATAGCTGGACGCCGTTTTCAAACCCGCTGTAAAAAGGTTGTTTGAAATTATCAAAAGCCGAGACGTATTCCTGTTGTGAAAGTGAAATGTCGATGGCGACTAAAAATTCCTGATCGATCAATTCGATAGCACTTCGAAAGGCGGTGAGTTGCTCTTCCAGATTGTTTTGTCTGGCCTGAATTTCGGGGGCGATGGAGATCAGATAAGCTTGCTGTTTTTCGAGCGTATTGGCCTGTTTACTCAACTCATCGAACAACAAAGAAACATCGTCGTACAAAGTGGGCTCCGGAGGATTGGCGTTTAAACCGGCATAACCGGTGGTTTGTGCCTTGTCCAGCGGCGCAAGATGTTCGTACAATCCCTGAGTTAACCATTGTCCGAGGTAAAAGGTACTCAATTGTGGATCGTTGGTGATACCCGATTCGTTGGCCAATACTTGAAACAGTTGTAAAATTTCACTCCGGGTGATTGAAAACGCAACGTAACGCTCACTGGCCGGAGCACGGGCACCCAGTTGAATGTCTTTGGTCGTTTCCAGTGCCTGGATGATGGCGTTTATTTGACGATCGACATTAGCATTGTTGATAAATCGATTGTCCATGCGTTTCATGGATTCGATTTGTTTTAATACGTTTGCTTTGGCTGCCTCAAGTTGTGCCACACGCTGACTGCCTAGGTCGCTTTGCGCCGTAACGGCTTGCCGAATAAAACTTTCGTTTAACCGATAAAGCTTGTGAATGGCTGGAAACAGTTCAATTGCATGATGTTCTTGCTGAGTTTTATCGATGGAGCCAATAACCTGTGACAAGTAGCCGAAAGCCAGAACGCCGAGTGGCACTAGAAAAATAACAAACACCAGCAAAAACTTTTGAGTGTATTTGAGCCGGTTCATTAATCCGATGGCGGGACGTAAAAAGGTTTTCATTGTCTGGTATTTTTATCTTTTATTTTACAATAACTTAAAGCCATTATAGACCATCGCGATGGGGCATACCTAACGCTCGAAATAGAATGGCTCGCGGGTTTTGGGATGATTGCCGACTTGATTCATGGTTTCGCCGTCGAACAAACGGCCATTCAGCATCACCATGTCGACCTGATCGGTTGAGAAAATATCGTCCAGCGGATTGTGATTTAAAATCACCAGATCGGCCAACTTGCCCTTTTCCAGTGAACCCAGATCGCGTTCTAAGCCAAGGTATTTTGCACTGTTCAGAGTGGCGGTCTGTAAAACTTTATGAGGGGGCATTCCACCCTGAGCCAACATCCACATTTCCCAGTGTGCGCCGAGCCCTTCTCTTTGACCATGAGTGCCAAGATTGACATCAACGCCGATCGCCTGCAGTTTTGCCGCAACTTTAGCCGCAGCAAAGTGGCCATAATCGCTGTCAGGTGCCATGATGCGTCGGATACTGCGAGGCCATAACACAGACTGGGGAACGAATCGGGTTAATCGTTGGTGCTGCCATACATTGCTTTTCTGATACCAGAAATCTTCACCGCGCAATCCACCGGGAGCGATGGACAGAATCGGAGTGTACCCTACCCTGGACTGTGACCAGAGCTGTTCTATATCGTTGTACAATTCGGCGACCGGCATGGCGCCCTCGATGCCGGAATAACCATCAACGATCAAGGTCAGCTTCTGCGCTAACAATGCATTGTCGTCGGCCAGTACGGTTAATTTGAGTTGTCGCGCGGCCTCGAGCAACTGTTGTCGCTGAGCACGATTCAGCCGCGGGTTGTTTTTAACCGCCAAGGTTCCAGGGGAGGTCAGTCGTTTTAACGATTCGAAAAGTGTGTTTGATGAACCCAAGCCCTCGGTGGCGAAAGTGTTCGGGTCATCAAAAAGAGTGATTGTGGAGAAAATACGCGGCGCGGTGATGCGTCCTTTTTTTGCCAGCTCACTGGCCGACAGCTGGTTCAAGGGATCCCCCGATGGATGGTGAACACTGGTCACACCCAGAGCCAGTGTGGCGAAATTGATCCAGTTTTGTTGCGGGATTATATTTTCGACACTTTGAGTTCCCTGCCAGTGTGCGTCGATGATACCGGGAATAATGGTTTTCCCGGCGAGGTTCAATCGCCTTGCGCCGCGGGGAACAGTGACACTCCCGCTGGGACCTATCGCTGTGATTCGGTTGCCTTCAATAATTATATCGCCCTGCTCGATGACCTCGTTGTTTCTCATGGTGATGATTCGGGCACCGGACAGATAATAACTGCCTCGTGGTACGTCGGATTCGGTACGAAAGGCCAGGTGGGTCACCAGTGGTTGATTCGGTTGAAAATCAGCTTGCTGTTGCTGTGGTTCTCGTTGCGAGAGTTCTGCTTTTGAAATTGGGAGTTGTGAAAGAGAAATCGGCTGACGGTATAAATTCGGGCCCACTGACCAGTGAACGGCGTCGCCCTGTCGGCTCCAATTTAAGTTTTCGCCGGCAAACTCGCTGACACCTCGACTGGTAAGAGTCTGCGATTGTTTACCTGAAGCGCTACCTACCGAATCCTTTGCAGTCGAGTTTTTATTAGCAACGTTCGAACCGGACCGTGAATTAAACGGTGAAACGTAAACCCGATTGTTTTTTACATAGGCAATCCATCGATTGTCGGGAGAGACCCGATATTGACTCGCGCCGGGGATGCTAAGTCGCTCGACCGTCTGCTTGCCATCCAGATCCATCTCGAGCAAAACCTGTTGCTTTAAATCGCCTTCCTGGTTGTTTCGGGTGACAAAAATGCGATCGCTGCGTTGGCCAAAATGGGCGTTGTGGCCGAGTCGTGTCACTGGCCGAACTTGGCGTCCATCTTCATCCATGCGAAAAATTCCACTGCGCTCGCTGTACAGCGGGCTGATGATAGAGTGCCCTTTTGATTGACGATAAATAATGGTTTTGCCGTCAGGAGAAAATCGCGGCTGTCGGTAATGCCCCGGCTGACGAGTTAAGGTGATGCTGCGACCGCCTGTCGCGCGCACTTTGCGAATGTGGCCCAGTTGCTGATCATGCCAGGTGCTATAAACGATCCATTTTCCGTCAGCAGAAAAGGCGGGAAAAAATTCAAAGTGACTGGTTTGGCGGGTCAGACGCTTAGGATTTCCGTCGGGTAATTCGCGAACGTACAAATACCCCAGAGCCTGAAACACCACGCGTTTGGCATCGGGTGACACCGTGACCCAGCGTAACATATTGACGTCAAACTGATCCTGCGTGACGGTAAAAGGAAAGCGAAGTGCCGCACGTATTTCGCGCCGATGTTTAACTTGGAATGGAATGTCTTTGACCGCTAGTGTTTGGGTGTTTAAGCGTTTGATTTTTCCTTGCGCCCAAAAAATCAAGTCGCGACTGTCCGGTGTCCAGGCAAAAGCCGGATAGACGCCAAAGCTGGCCGCAGATTCCTGAAGGTCTCGATCCAGCAGTTGATAAACGGGTGATAACTCACCGGTTGTCATGTCTTTTACCATCAGGCTGGTTTGTTGGTTAAGTCGTCTGACAAAAGCTATTTTTTTACCGTCAGGTGACGGAGTGGGTCGGACTGCGCCGCCCGGACCATTGATTTGATCGGTCAGCTCTCCGGTTTCGCGATTTACGCTGCGGATTTGATAAATCTCTGCGTGGACCTGAGGGTTGTTCCTTGAAATTTCGCTGTGGATACTGCCCTGACTGAAGTAAATCTCGTTTCCATCAGGCGCAAACACCGGTTCACCCCGGTTAAAGTGTTGTGGCATTGCCGGTAACACGCGCTCGCTGTTTTCACTCGCTCGCTGATACAACCAGATTTCGCCCGCATCCGACGAAGACTCAGAAGCGATATGCTTTCGCGCGACCAAAAAGCGGCCGTCGGGTGACCAGGCTGGGTTACTGATCGGGTGCAATGATTGGTTGGTGAGCGCATACTTTTGTTTACCACTTCGATCCATCAGCCAGATGTCATGACTACCGTTGGCGTCAGAGCTAAAAGCAATCAAATCGCCATCGGGGCTAAATTTGGGCTGCATGTCCCAGGCCATACCGCTTGTGAGCGGCTTGGCCAGGCCTCCCTCAATGGGCAGAGCATAGATATCACCAAGTAAATCAAATACCAGCGTTTGACCATCTGGGCTGATGTCCAAACTCATCCAGGTACCTTCATTAACGTTGATTTCAATTTGCTGCCTGTCACCTGGTGGGGTGTTCACGTCCCACCTCGGTTCATCAGCCTTGCCGAACCTGCAGCAAAGGGTAATAATCGTCAGCAACATCAGGGCAAACCGCCGCATCATGTGTGTATTCCTTTGAATTTGTTATATGCCGTGGTGTTCTTATTACTAAAAAATTAATGTTCGATGGTGGTTATATTTTCAACAATACAAAGGTATAGTTAAAATTTGGTCAAAATGTATAAAAATTGACTGAAATTTCAGTGATTTGCTGGGATTTTTTAGAAAATATATTAGAATGTGAAGTAATTCATAGAGAAAAGCAGAATATTCGTGAGCTGGCTAGATACCCTGTTTAAGAAAAATAAAAAACGATTTGGCTTACAACTCGATGCCGGTACGTTGAGTTATTGCTTGCTCGATCCTTCCAGTAACCTTCCTGAGGTTCAACTGTCCGGACAAATAAAGTTGACCGAAGACGCCTTGTCCACTGACTTTAAAGCGTCCATGGCAGAGCTTAACGTGAAAGGCAGCGAAGCTTATTGGGTTTTGGCCTCGGAACATTATCGCATAATCACCATTGATAAACCGTCGGTGCCCGATAATGAGTTGGTCGATGCCATTCGCTGGCAGGTAAAAGATTTGATCGATGTGCCGATGGAAGACGCCGTGATTACGCATTTTGACTACCCCGAGTCGTTGCCGGGTAAAACTCAAGTTTACGTGGTAGTGGCGCGAAAAGACGCTGTACAGACCATAATCGAATTAACCGAACAAGCCGATATGGAACTGGTTGCCATTGATATTGCCGAATTAGCGATGGGTAATTTGATGCATCCCTGGCTTCAAGAGGGGCAATCGATGGCACTGATTGCTGAAAACTTGAAAGGCATTGTGGTGAATTGTTTTATTGGTAACGAGTTTTCTTTTACACGTGAGTTGCCGGGCGTGTTTTTACCGCGCGATAAATCGGACGACGAATTAAGTCTCGATCTTGAAGTGGACAGTCAGCAGTCAAACGATCAGTTACTGCTCGAAATTCAACGAACACTTGACTATTACGAAAGCCAGATTTCAAAACGTGCAGTGACCAGAGTAGTCATTCCGAACATTGGCTCTCAACTGGATGCTTTGCAGACGTCGCTGCAAACCGATTTAGGCTTGAAAGTGGAGCTGTTGAATTTGGAGGCCTTGTACCAACGACAGGAGTCGGTTTCGGAAATCGATATGATTCGAAATTTAAGCGTGTGTGGTGGTGTGCTTCGGGATCTTGGGGGCAGCCATGCAGCAAATTAATCTTTATCTGGAAGAGTTTCGACCGAAAAAAGACAACTTAAACTTCCGACAACTTTTAATGGTAACGGTCGCCTTTTTGTTGGTGTTTGTTGCGCTAGGCTGGCACGTAACGTCCAATACCAGTTTGCTAAAACAACAGGTCGAACAAGAGCGAAAAATGTTACTGCCTTTAGAAGCGCAAAAAGCCGAGTTGGATAAAATGCTGGCCTCCCGTCCTGACGATCAGCGGCTGGAGCAAACCTTGGCCGCTTTACAGGCCGACCTGCAAAATAAAAGCTTGGCACTCAATACCTTGAAAAACAGCGATATTGATGCCAGTGGCGGTTACAGTGCATTGCTTTCTCAACTGGCTCAAAACAGTAACCGCCGAATTTGGTTTACCGATATTCAAATCACCGACGACGTGCTGATATTGAAAGGTCAAACCGTGGATCCTAAATTAATTACCAGCTGGATCGATAATGCAACAACGCATAAGTCGTTGAGTCGTCGTTTTTCGGGCATCGCTATCGCACAAAACGAAAAAGATTCGCGAGTCTACGATTTCGAATTAAACAATGGAGTGCTAGTACATCATGAGTGACAAGTTCTCCTTTGGGCAAATAGAAGAAAAGTATCAGGCGCTGGAAATTCGCCATCGTCTGATGGTGTGCGGCCTTGTGGTAGCGGTGTTATTAGTTATTTTTGATTTTGTCTGGTATCAACCTCAAGATGCAGAGCAACTGAAAATCAAGCGCGAATTGGCAAGCGTTCAAAATCAACGCAAAGAACTGGCCAATGCTATTGAACAGCGACAACAGGAATTGATGGGAACGGCCTTTAATAACCAGCGTAAAGAAATAGAACAGTTACGGGTTCAAGAGAAAAACCTCGATCAGCAGTTATCACAATACGCCCAATTGGTGTCACCGCGACAAATGCCCGGTTTATTAAAAGATATTTTTGAGAAAAGTAAAACACTTGAGCTGTTAGCGCTGGAAAAACATCCGGTGAAACCAGCGTTTGAAAAAGTGAAGGCGGAAAGTGAATTATCCGACCGATCGGATAGCAGCGGTAACAGAAATAGCAGTATAAATTTTTATCGACACGATTTTACCGTCACACTGGAAGGCCGCTATTTTGAGTTGCTCGAAAGCTTAAAAACTTTGGAGCAAATGAAGCTGAAAATTTACTGGGAAAGTCTTAATTACCAAGTGACAAACTATCCCAATGCCGAAATTAAACTGACCATATACACGTTTAGCTATGATAAAGATTGGATTGGTGCTTAGTTTACTTGTAATTACCGGTGTACTCATGGCTGCTGACAGTAGTCGTTTGAGTGATCCCACGCGACCGTTGATTAACACCAAGGCTGAAAGAGTTAAGCCCAGCAACGAGGCGCCTCAAACCACAGCGAAGAAAAAGCGCAATCAGTTGATGGCGATTATAGTCGACAGTAAAAATCGAAAAGCCATTATTGACGAAAAGACAGTTGCCGTTGGCGAATTAATCAATGGCTATCGGGTGCATAAAATTGAAACCAATCGGGTTATTCTCCGAAAAGGTCAGAGCTACAAAACACTTACTTTGGCGCCAAGCGTTAAAGCAGTTAATAAACAGGGTTAAATGATACAAATGAAAAAGCTCAATTGGATTTATGTTTTGGCCGCATCGTTTTACATTTCTTCGTGCGCGACCGTGAGTGAGCCACAAGAAACGACAGAGACGTCGAATAGAACGCTGATCAATGAAACCTTTGATGGGACCAATTCGGCCACGTCAACTTCGACGGCCGCACCAGACTCCAAGGCGATGCTCGATTCTCTGATGCCTTCGGTGACTCTGGGTGAAGAGACGACAACCGAATCGGTTCGTTTTGATGTGAAGGCCGATAAACTACCCCTTAACCAGTTTTTAATGGGACTGGTGGACAATACCGATTTTAACATTCTGGTCGACCCGACATTAACTGATACGGTAACGCTACAACTCAGTAATGTAACTATTAGTGAAGTGCTATCAGTTTTGGAACGCACCCACGATATTGATGTTCAGCAACAAGGTAATATTTTTTACATTGGCGGTTCAAAATTGCAAACCGCGGTTTATCCGCTCGACTATTTAAATCTGGAACGTAAAGGTAACTCGCAAACCCAAGTCAGTTCTGGCCAAATCTATTCCTCTGGTCAGGGCGGCGGTCAAGGTCAGGGCGGTCGCTCTTCGGGCGGTGGTTCTGGCTCAGGTGGTGGCGGTCAAAATGTTGCTACCATTAATTCGTCAAAAATTGAAACCAACTCCGAAACTAACTTGTGGCAAGAAGTTCAAAAAACTCTGGAAGCGATCACCTCACAAGATAAAGAAAGCCTTGTTATGGTCAGTCCACAAACCGGCATCGTTTTGGTTAAAGCGCGTCCGTCGGTGCAACGTCAGGTTGCCGAGTATCTGGGTGTCGCTCAAGCCAATCTGGGCCGTCAGGTTATTCTTGAAGCAAAAATTTTAGAAGTTAGTTTGAACGATGATTTTCAGGCGGGGATCGATTGGTCGAAAGTTCATGTGAACGGTGCGGGCAATGTTGTTGCTCTGGGACAATTGGGCCAGGTACTGGATACTCCAGCTGAAGCAAACCCGATTAACGGTGTTTTCAATTTATTGTATGAAACCGAAGAAGGCGACAGCGATCCCTTCAGCGCCACAGTGAACTTGTTAGAACAACAAGGAAACGTTCAGGTTTTATCCAGCCCGAGAATTTCAACCATCAACAATCAAAAAGCGGTTATCAAAGTTGGCACCGATGAGTTTTATGTAACGGATATCAGCACGACGACGACTTCAGGGATTTCCTCGACCACTACGCCCGATGTCACCCTGACCCCCTTCTTTTCGGGTATTGCCCTAGACGTGATGCCTCAAGTGAGTGCCGATGGCAATATTATTTTGCACGTTCATCCTTCGGTAAGCGAAGTCAATGATCAAACCAAGCGGATCCAAATTGGCGAACAAGATTTGTCATTGCCTTTGGCGCTCAGCAGCATTCGCGAATCCGACTCCATTGTAAAGTTGAAAAGTGGTCAGGTGGTTGTGATTGGCGGCTTAATGCAAAATCAAGTGGTCAAGCGTGACTCGGGTGTTCCGGTGTTAAGTAGTATTCCGGTACTCGGAAACTTGTTCAGTCAACAGCGCGATAAAGTTGTGAAAAGCGAATTGGTATTGCTATTGAAAGCAACCGTAGTGAATTCTCAAGATTGGGACAACGAAGTTCGAGAATCTCGTCAACGATTTGAAAGATTCAATCCATAACGGGGACCGGTAATGTACCTGTATCATTTCGGATTCAAAAAGTTACCTTTTTCGTTAACGCCCGATACCGATCTGTTTTGCGCATTACCGACCCACCGAGAAGCTTTCAATACCTTGAAATTTGCCCTGACGTCGGGCGAAGCGTTTTGTAAAATTACTGGCGAAGTCGGCTCCGGGAAAACCATGTTATGCCGGGTCTTAATCAATAAGATTGCCGATAAACGACAAGTTGCCTACATACCAAACCCGGTACTTACGCCGCGGGAACTCAAGCTCGCTTTGGCAAACGAACTTAATATGCGCGTCACCAAATCAACTGGTGAAGAACAGTTGATACCGAAGTTGCAAAAAAAGCTGGTTGAAATTAATAAAAAACGCGGTCCGGTTATTTTAATTATTGACGAAGCGCAAAGCATGCCGGACGAAACTCTGGAAGTACTCAGACTGTTTACTAATCTGGAAACTGAAACCAGTAAACTTTTGCAGATCGTTTTATTTGGTCAGCCAGAGTTGAACGACAAACTTTCGCAAGGCCATTTGCGGCAGCTGCGTCAACGTATCGTGTTTTCTTACGCATTAAAACCTTTAACATTGCAGCAAACTCGGGATTATATTACGCATCGAGTTCAGTCGGTTGCGATGGAGCAAAAATTGACGCTTTCGCTTCCTGCCACCTGGTTGATTCATAAAGCAAGTCGAGGCATTCCGCGTCTTATAAATGTGTTAACGCACAAATCCCTGATGTTGAGTTATGGTAACAGCAGTCATAAGTTGACCTGGCGTCAGGTTTGGCGGTCGATTATTGACACTGATGATACTAGACATTTTGCTATGTGGCTCAAACGTTTGGCACTGTTCAGTGGCTTGGCACTGTTCAGTAGCGGTGCCCTGGCATATTGGGTGATGCCATGAGTGTCGTGAATCAAATGTTGCGCGATTTAGAGCGCCAGGATCCTAAAGCCGATCTGTTCGAAACAGCAAGCGCAACTGAACATCAGCAGAATCGACCTTTCTCGTTTTGGATGGTTTTATTCTTGACGATCTGCTTGATCGCAACCTTTGTCTATTTTGGGTTTATCGAAGAACGTTTAACAAATGGATCGCAGAAACTTAGCAGCCAACCGCCGCGAACATTAACCGAAAACCAGAATGGTGTTGCTCAGAAAGCGGAAAGCGGTTTAAAGGATGAGGCCTTCTCGAAAGTTTCCACTCAGGCGAATTTAAACAAGACTAGCGAGCTTGTTGATGATCATGCTGTCGCGAAATCGGCAGAAACGGCTCCTGCGACGCAGGACAAAACAAGCAGTAAGCCAGAAGAAAACATTGCCGCGATGAAGCGGTCCGTTTCGCCTAAATCAACTGGCGGAAAAGTTGTCAGTGGGCAGGCAGAGGTCTTGGTGAAACAACAGCAAGTCGAAAAACCTGTTGAAGATTCAAAACCCAAGTCAATAGCAGAGCCAAAGCCAAAACCAGAATTTGTTGCCAAAGAGTCTTCTCAAAATCAGAGCAATATAAGACAGCTTTCTGAAAAGCAGATTAAAAAAGAGAAGTTGCAGAAGGCAACCAATATGATTGCTCAGGGCTTATGGGGTGCTGCCGAAAAACATTTAATCGAGATAACCAAGGCTCACCCGGACTATCATGCCGCCATCGAAAAATTGGCGTACGTCTATATTCAAACCTCAAACGACAGCGCGCTGAAAGCATTGTTAGAGTCGAGTATTTTGGCCCATCCCGGCCATTTGAATTACCGAATTTTACTGGCACGACAATACGCTGAAGCCAAGCAGTGGAACATGGTGATATCAGTCGCCTCACCAATCACCCAACCGCATAAAACTCTGTCAGTGATGCAGGCAATAGCGCATCAACAACTGGACCAGCACCAACGTGCGGTCGCCATTTATGTGGAGTTGTTAAAACGTTTTCCGGAACGCGGAGAATGGTGGATGGGATTAAGTATCTCTTTGGAATCGCTTAAGCGACCGAAAGATGCTCACCAGGCTTTGGTAAAAGCATCGAATGATCCGCGTTTGACTCAGCAACAAAGCCAATACATTGGACAAAAGCTTAAGCATTTAGAAGGTCAGTTTTAATGTTACGTAAGAAAATACGGTTAGGTGACTTACTGGTTGAAGGTAACGTTATCACCGAAGAACAATTGCTGGACGCTTTAAAGCAACAAAAGTCGACGGGGCAGCGGCTGGGTGCCATGCTGGTCAGTTTGGGATACGTTGGTGAAGAGCAATTATTAAAATTTCTGGCGCAACAACTCGAAATCGATTACATCGACTTACCGAATTTTAAAGTTAATGAACAAGCGGTGAGTAATTTGTCGGAAATTCAGGCTCGACGATTTCGAACACTTGTGATCGATGAAAAAGAAGATTCGTTTATTATCGCTATGGCCGATCCGACGGATCTGAATCGGTACGATCAAATTCAAGCTATTTTAAAGAAAAATATTCACGTCGGTGTTGCCAAAGAAGCCGATATCATACGAAACATAGACCTTTTTTATCGCAAGACCAGTGAGATTAGTTCGCTTGCAGAAGAGTTGGAAGGTGAGCTGGGTGGTGACGAGTTTGAATTGCCGACACTGGCGGACACCACCGACTCCGATGAGGCGCCGGTTGCGAAACTATTACAAAGCGTATTTGAAGAAGCGGTTCAACTTCAAGCGTCGGACGTGCATATCGAACCGGATAAAGACGTGTTAAGGATTCGGCTGCGGGTCGATGGCACGTTGCAAGAACAGGTTATGAAAGAAAAGCGAATTGCGTCGGCGCTGGTGTTGCGACTTAAGTTGATGTGTGGGCTCGATATTTCAGAAAAACGTAAACCGCAAGATGGGCGTTTTAATATGCGGGTTCGTGGCCACAATGTGGATATTCGTTTATCAACTATGCCGGTTCAGTACGGTGAATCAGTGGTTATGCGTCTGCTGGATCAAACCAGTGGCATTCCAAGACTCGATGAAATCGGCATGAGTCAAACTAACCTCAAACAGTTCCGGCAATTATTGCGATCACAACACGGTATGGTTTTGGTGACAGGACCTACTGGCTCAGGTAAAACCACGACATTATATTCGGCGTTGAGTGAGTTAAACAGTCCAGAGAAAAAGATCATTACCATAGAAGATCCGGTTGAATATTATTTATCGCGCGTCAATCAGGTACAGGTAAACAATAAGATTGGATTGGACTTTGCAAAAGTATTGCGTTCTGTATTGCGACAAGATCCCGACATCGTTCTGGTGGGTGAGATGCGTGATCAGGAAACAGCCGAAATAGGTTTACGAGCAGCAATGACCGGTCATTTGGTGTTATCTACCCTGCACACCAATGACTCGATTTCTTCCGCACTGCGACTGGCAGACATGGGTGCTGAGCCTTATTTGGTCGCCAGTGCTCTTCGCGGCATAGTGGCACAACGACTGGTTAAACGAGTGTGTACCTATTGTGCAAAAGACCATGAACCTGAACCACAAGAACATGCCTGGTTGGAATCATTAAAAGGTATTGCTGCCAGTGAAATGAATTACAAAATGGGTGAAGGTTGTTCGCAGTGTAATAACACCGGATATCGAGGCCGAATTGCGATACACGAAATGTTGGTACTGGACGATGACATGTTAAGTGCCTTGAGACGTAACGACGTCGACGAATTTAATAAAGCCGCAAAAGCATCGCCGTTATTTAATTCTTTATTAGACAGCGTTATCGAATTGGCAAAAACTGGCGTTACGTCGCTCGAAGAAGTGTATCGAATTGGTGAAACGGTAGAAGAAACCGATCTATTACCGGGTGGAAGCTAGATGTTAATTGTTGTGCCTACAGCCAGTTTAAACCAACATCCTGGAGCTTTTTATGCCGATCTATGAATACAAGGCTCGGCGGTCGAATGGCGATGCAGTAGTCGGTACGCTCGAAGCGAATAGCGTCGAGGCGATAGCCGACAGGTTGCAGTCGCAAGGGCTTATTCCCGTCGACATAAGTGAGCAGAAAGATACCTCGGGTGATATTGGAGAAGTTTTAAAAGAGCTGTTTCGGTCAAAGAATGTTGCCACCAGTGAGCTGGTGATGTTTTCGCGCCAAATGTACAGTTTAACCAAAGCGGGAGTTCCGCTAAACCGTTCCATTATCGGACTCATCGAAACGTCGCACAGTATTCCACTGAAAGAAGCGCTGCGCGATATTCTTGACGGACTGACATCCGGTAATGATCTGGCGACCTGTTTCTCGCGCCACCCACATATTTTTAACGATTTTTATGTCAGTTTGATTCACGTTGGGGAAAATTCCGGTAACCTCGAAGAATCTTTTAATCGGTTGTCTCATTATCTGGAGCTTGAAGAAGAAAATCGCAACCGGGTAAAGTCGGCGATGCGTTACCCTATTATTGTTCTATCGATTTTGGTTGCTGCGTTTTCATTTATAAATTGGTTTGTCATTCCGCGCTTGGCACAATTGTTTCGTGCCTTATCAGAAGATCAGCTACCCATATTTACTCGAATTTTGATAGGGACATCTGACTTTTTTGTCAATTACTGGTATCTAATCATTGGTTTTGTTGTGATCGCGGGCGTGAGTTTTAATCAGTGGGTGAATACCGATTCTGGCCGACTAACCTGGGATCGAAAGAAGTTAGAATTTCCCGTTTTTGGCTCTATTATTTACCGATCCCTTTTAGCAAGGTTTGCTCGGTCATTTGCAATGATGTCTCGGGCGGGCGTCTCGGTGACACATGCTTTAGGTGTTGTGGCCTTAGTTGTGGATAATCGTCATGTTGGCAACCACGTTTACAATATGCGGTCAGCAGTAGAACGAGGAGAAAGCATTACTCAGGCAGCGGCAAAAACCAAATTATTTTCTTCGTTGGTTATGCAGATGCTACAGGTTGGTGAAGACACCGGTCAGGTTGATGAAATGCTTGAAGAAGTTGCTGACTTTTATGAGCGTGAAGTGGATTATGATATCAAGAAGATAGGCGACTATATCGAGCCATTTATGATTATTCTGGTTGGTGTAATGATTCTTATTTTAGCGCTCGGTGTTTTTCTACCCATTTGGGAGCTGGCCGCCGGTTCAGCGGTATAACAGAGCAGGCAATATGTCACGAACGTTTTCCTGGTTTGTATTAGCCACAATTTTCTTAAGTATTTTGATCGGGATTGTGTTTTATCCAGACTATCGTCAGGCCGAAAAAATCCAACGGAACATGATGGCGATGACCACCGCTGCGTTCCAGGAAGCCATTATTTTTGCGCACATGAAGTATCATACTCAATCCGTTGGTCGAGGTGCTCACCTCGATCTTGTCACCATAGACGGAAAGGGATTAGACTTTAATGCCAATGGGTATCCTATTGGTGTCGACCACAGTGAATCGTCATTAACTCTCCCAATTACGGTTCAAAATTGCCGACAGTTGTGGCAAACCCTGTTGGTTGCACTGCGCCCTGCGCTAGCGCCATCGGCAGGGGCTGTGCTCAACACGAGTGCACTTAATGGAAAGTGTGTATTTACTTCTATCAAACACTTTGAGCAGTCTATCGTTTACGATCCGAATACCGGGCGCGTTTCTTTAGTGGTGTATAACTCAACCAACACATGAAAAGATTATTATAACTATCTGAATCAACGTAAAAATATTAGGTTATTTTTTGCGGAATAGAATAAAATCTGCTAACTTTCAATGTAAGCTGCTGTGGAATCGGATTTCCTGTGCGCACAAACTTTAAATTTTTCATGATATAGAATAACCGGAGGAATCCATGAAAGCGGGTGCAAAAGGTTTTACCCTGATTGAATTAGTGGTGGTCATCACCATCATAGGTATTTTGGCTGCTGTTGCTGCGCCGAAATTTTTAAACGTACAGTCTGACGCTCGCGCATCCGTTGTAAGCGGTGTTGAAGCTTCTGTACGAAGCGCTGCGAGTCTGGTTTATGCTAAAGCATTGATCCAAGGCAATGAGACAACCTCTGGTGCTTCAACCAACGTTGGTAATATCGATGGCACAGCAGGAGATGAAACTGTTTTAACTAACTTCGGTTATCCTCAAGAAGCCGAACTTGCTCAGCTGTTAGATTTATCGCCTGAGCTGATTGAAGACGGAACTGCAGCCGGAAATATTGGCTACGACCAGGATGGTGACGGTGACGTTACCGACGATAACTGTTACGTGACTTACGACGACTCGACGCTAACGGGTACAGGCACAACTCCGGCGATTTCGTCCACTACATCGGGCTGCTAGTAAAGCAAGATGTTGTTCTTCAAAAAGCCGCCCTTAAAACAGGCGGCTTTTTCATTACTGGAACTAATAGTTGTCATCGTGGTGATTGGCATTCTGGTCGCGATTGCAATTCCAAGACTGGGTTCGAATCAATCGTTTGAGTCTCGAGCAGCCGCTGCTGAGCTGGCCGACCGTTTGACCTTTGCGCAACAACTGGCCATGAACAACACCAGCAAAACGACTACGGCATCGATTTCCGGTACCAGTCTTGATATCCAACAAGATGGCACCAGTTTATCGGGCTATCCATTCGACTTTTCTTCCGAATACAATGTTTCATTCTCAAACGTGAATCTGACCTACAATAGTTTGGGCGAGACTACCAGCGCGACGGTTACCGTAACCCCCAGTGCAGGAGTCGACGTTTGCATTGAGGATTCTGGCTATGCCTGGCTTTGCTAAATTAACCGGCTTTACTTTAATTGAAATTGTTATTGCTATTGTTGTTTTTTCGGTAGCTTTGACCTTTATGGTAGTGACCTTTAATCCGGCGACCACTGGAACAGCCAATCCCATTCTACAAGCCAGGGCAGCCGAATTGGGACAGGCTTACCTTGAAGAAATTCGTGGAAAACGTTTTGATGAGAACTCTACTGCAGGCTCACAAACCCGATGTGGTGATGGTGTAGCCCCCGCTTGCTCTGGAACATTGGGGCCCGATGGTGAGTCGCGTGAAAACTATGACGATGTTGATGACTTTAATGGTTTGTCTGAGTCGCCGCCGGTAACCCCGCAAGGGAATAATCGTGATAATTACACCAGTTATACCGTTGAAGTTACCGTCAGTTACGCGGGTACCGAGCTTGGCCTTGCCAATGGCGATGCAAAACGCATTGATGTCAGTGTCGCAGGGCCGAACGGTGGTTATTACGATTTTTCAACCTATCGAACCAACTTTTAGAAGCGCTGTGTCATGACGAAAGTAAAAGGTTTTTCTTTAATTGAGTTAGTCATTGTCATAGTCCTGCTGGGTGTATTGGCTGTTTCTGTGGCAACCATTTTTACCGATACCACCGAAAACTATTTGCAATCAGAAGCGCGTTTGAGCATGGCTTCCACCGCCCGTCTGGCGATTGAACGAATTGGCCGTGAAGTACGAGAGGCGATGCCAAACAGTGTTCGAGTCAATGCAGATAACAGTTGTGTCGAGTTTGTGCCAATAATGGCTGCGACCGAATACCTATCGCTCCCGACAACGTCGCCGGGGACCACAATCGATATTGTCGAGCCTGACGCCAGTACCGAGATAAGCGGCCTGAGTACATCGGAATTGTACGCCATGGTGATCCCCCTGAATAATCAAGAGGTGTACAACCCATCGACGTCGCACGCGTCGGCAGTTTCAAGCTTTGCCAAACAAGGTGGCAATATCACCAGAGCAACCATTTCGAGTGCGCGATTTAATCGTCGCTCACCGCGCGACCGCATCTTTTTTGTTTCTCAACCGGTCAGCTTCTGTTTGGTTGGCAACCAGCTGAATCGATACTCTTCTTACGGCTTTAATAATAATCAGCCGGCACCGGCGTCGATGGGAGCGCCTTCACTGATTCTGAATCGCTTATCGCTTGATGACGATGGAACGCCTGTGGAAGTCTTCGAGTACGACTCCGGTACCTTGAGCCGATCAGGTATTTTAATGATTGAGCTGTTGTTAGAAGGTCGAGAAGAGTCGATTAACTTGCAACATGAAGTGCACATCAGGAATTTTCCATGAGCGGAAAACATTTTAATCAAAACTCCGGGTTTAGCCTCATTGCCGCGCTTTTTATTATTGTCGTGTTAGGTTTGCTGGCGGCAGCACTCTTTCGAATGACGCAGTCGTCGAACGTTGCCGTGTCGCAAGAAGCTCTATCGATTCGAGCGTTCTTTGCCGCAGAAAGTGGAGCGCAGGCGGCGGCGATGGATCTTTTTCCCATTGGTGGAGGCGGCGCTTGCAACAGTCGGACCATCAACTTTACAAACAGTGGTCTGGTCAACTGTCAGGCAACGATAACCTGTACTTCGTTTGTTGCTGACGGCGAAACCTTTTATCGAGTGTCGTCACAAGGCCAATGCAGCTCGGGTGAATTGCAAACCAGCCGCACTGTTGAAAGCTTAATGCAAGATTTATAACGACTTCCAGATTACGCAGTCGGTTTTGCCATTGCACTCTTCTTACCCTGCGTTTAATTAACCTTAATCAATCGACTTATTGGCATTCGTTCTCGTCATTATTGCTCTAACGAAGTTTCAATCACCAGGTAATATCGGTTTTCTCTCAAGTGAGTTTTCTGATGCTTGATAAATTTGTAGCGCTTCTAGCGCAAAAATTTTTGGTAAATTATGAAGATGACAGTAGTCAGACTTACGCTGCTGAGAATTGTATTTATCCTGCGTTTTAATATCGGGCAGGATCAAAAAAGGGAGCCGAAGCTCCCTTTTCCAATGAACGCTTAGTGTCTAACTAAGGATTCGCTTGCAGTCTCAGTGTTACCCCAGAAGCGTTGGTATAACCTCGAATATCAAGGTACCAAGTGCCACTTTGTGGGTTGTTGAACGTACAAGTTTCGTTGTTACCGTTACGGTAAGGACGACAATCGTACTGTGACGTGGTTGATTGTGCGCCGTGACGGACGTACAAGTCAGCGTCGCCACTTCCACCAGAGATGCTGACAGTCATGTCTGAATAACCGGCTGGCATTACGTAAGTGTATCGAGCCCACTGTCCTGCGCTAACAGAAATATTAGACGCGGATACATCGATTGGGTCGTTTCCACCACCGCTTGAAGGCTCAGTGAAGCTACCGGTCAAGCTAACGTTGGAGAACGAGCGATACGCTTTGATTCGAACGTAGTAAGTACCGCCAGTCTGGCTACCAGAGCAAGACTCTGAATTACCATTTCGATATGGGCGACAGTCGTAGCTTGAATCGGTCGGTGCTGAACCAAACTTAACGTACAAGTCAGCATCACCGCTTCCACCGCTCATGTTGAACGAAATGTCAGTTGCACCAGAAGGCACGTCCATAGTGAAGGTGATGTCTTGTCCTGTGCTTGCAGAAAGTCCAGTTTCAGTTACACCGTTTTGAAGAACGTTGTCACCTGTTGGTGGCTCACCACCAGGGCAAGTTCCAACACCGACTGCACACCAGGCCGTTTCAACCGCAGTTTTCTCAGCAGAACCGTAAAGATCTTGTGCTGCTTGAGCAGTACCAGTTCGTGCTTGAGCAAAGTTGGTGCTCTGGTTGAAGTAAGTGGTCAATGCACGGTAGAAAATTTTCTCCGCTTTGGCCATTCCGATACCGGGTACGTTTACCGAAGTTTTGTTACGTGGGTGTGTGCCACCATCAACCAATAGCGAGTACGCTAGGTTGGCGATACCAGAGTTCCAGTGAACACCGCCGTTATCGGCTGTGCCAGTGTAACGCTCGGGGTAGTAGTCGTAAGAAGACCCATCTGCCGTAGGATTGTCCATGTAACGTAAGGCATCACCAGGCGTTCCAGGAGTATACGCACCGTCACCCAGCAACCATGCTGGCGAAGAAGTGCCGTTTTTGAAAGCTTCTGCTGAAACACCCATGATGTCTGACATGGCTTCGTTCAACGCGCCTGATTCGTTTTGATAAATCAGGTTAGCCGTGTAATTGGTTACACCGTGCGTTAACTCGTGCGCAATAATGTCGAAATCGTTGGTTAAGTCAGAGAAGGTGTTGCCGTCTCCGTCACCGTACATCATCTGGTTTTGATACCAAACGGCGTTGTTCCAGTTGTTTCCGGTGTGAACACTGGAAACCATGTTCATACCGTTGTCATTGATGCCATCACGACCGTGAATTTGCTGGTAATAGTCGTATACCTTGGATGCACCCGTGTGAGCACGTTGTGCTGAGGCGTCTGGGCAAGATTGACCGGTAGAACATAATAAACGACCTGGACGTGTAGAGCTGTTGTAAGGCGCATTGTCCATCGTGTATGTGTTGTACACTTTGGCACGGTGAACTTGTGGATGGCGCGCCAGCTCTTCTGAGCTGTTTACATCAAAGAACACAATGTCGTGTTCAAAGAAACCGTCAGCTGAATCGTATTTAACGTCGATTTTCCAGGCTAACTTGGCTTTACCCAACTCAGGAACGAAAACGTAAGCAAGCTCTGGTTTGCCAGAAACATTACCAATACGCTTGGCTGCTGACAATGCCGCTGTGCCATTGTCGTTTGAACGTCCTTTTTTGCTGAAGCTGTTGGCATCGTCTGCGACAGCCAGCGCGCCAGTTACGGCGTAGACTTCACCAACTGATTCGCCACTTTTCAGTGAGCTTTGAGTTACGTTGGCGTGAACGATCATGCTGCTGCCATAAACTTTGATACCGTTGATGGTTTGATCGAAGTGCGTGTGCATTTTGCCCAGGCTATCGACCCATTGGCGACGCACTTGAAAATCTTCTTTCCCAGTAAAACCGTATGAAGATTCTGCTTTCAGAATACTTTTAAGTGTTTCACTGGCAGTTTTATTGGTGACCTGTCCTAACTTACCGCTTACGAATGACGGTGTACCCGCTTTTGTTTTGTTCGCTACGGTTAGATCATCAAAAGTTGTTTTGGCACTGACGCCCATTGAAGCTGCGGTTAAGCTCGCTCCAACGACAAGCGATGCCGTTTTTAGTTTGATGTTGTTTATCATTTTATCTCCTGACAACTCTTTTTTATTGTATTTCAGTTAAGATTTCATCTTACTGATTTTATGAAAGGCGAGAGTCCCTATCTTGAACCTTAAATATCGTCGAACTGCTTTGCCTGACTAACAACCTGATCAGGTATCGACTTTTGTTTTTATAAATGAAATCGTCTTAACAGTGATCTGTGTCATAAAAAAGACACGCTTTCGATACTAGGACCTGCTCAATTTAAGGTCAATTGTGAATAATCACACTTTTTGGGCTTGTAATGCTATTGACACATATCGCGAGTTGCTTTATTGCGTTGACGAACCAGTTCAAAATACGTCCAGTATTTTTTGCTAGTGCGATATTGGCGGAGAACGAACAATAGAATTCGGGTTGAATCAAATTGATTCTAACTTAGAACGAATTAGTATTGATCGACGAGACTGTGAAATAGAGCAAATATTGACCTGTATTATCGGTTGATTCTATAGGCCAATCAATTTGGTCTTGAGATCTTCAATGGATTTCTTGTCGTCTTCGGACAAATTCGACTGTAAGACACGTCCGCCAAGCATGACGGACAGCTCTTTGACGGAGAGGTTTGATAGTCTATCTTGCACTTGCATGTCGACGTAAGAACCTTGCAATTGCAGTTGTCGTTGCCGCTCGGCTTCCTGCGCCTGCAATTCAGCCATTTTTTCTTCTTTCAGGTATTCGGCTTCTTCAGCCTGCTTTTTGGCGATGGCTTTTTTCTTCTCTTCCATGGCTCTCAATCGAGCTTCTTTTTGTTTGACCATTTCCATTTGCTCTTTCTTAAGCTCGGCTTCGGCCTTTTCTTTGGCCAGACGCTTCGCTTCAAGCTTTTGCTCATTCTCTTTATTGGCTAGTTTTTCCCGTTCAATGGATTTAAGTTCGTCCAGAACTTTGGTCAGGTCTTTATACATTCTAAATACCTCTTTACGGACTTTTTCGAGGCCGTATTTCTGACAAAACTCTTCAGAGTTCGATATGAACCGCAATTGGTTCTGTAATTTTTGCAATGTGGGTCGCTCAACCGTCTTCCCGGTTTTAAGTGCCGTGGTAATTTGAACGATGCGATGGTGCGCGTCTTCGAACCACTTTAGCTTATTGACGTCTTCGGGTCTTAAGGTGAAATCGGACAATGTTGACCAGATCTTGTCTAAGGTAAAGTTTTCATCGTAAGACTGGCGGGTTAAATTTTCGATCGCCAGGTTTAATTGTTCCTGCTCACGAAACGTTTTAAACCACCAACCGAGTGCCCCCTTCTTGTCTTCTTTATAACACTGAATGAAATAGCGAACCGCTGAGTCTATTTTGATAAGGACTATTTTCAGTTTGTCACTGGCGGTTGGCCCATCAGGCTCTTCTTTGTAATTCGAAACAGTATCGCGCGTTTTGCTGCTCGCAGGCGCCGGCTTTTCGGTGGTTCCACTCGATTGCTCGATCGCATCAATTTGCTCGGTTTTGTCCTGTTCTCGATCGGTAACCTGGGGTTCGGCGCTGCTGGTTGCTTGCTCCGATGTGTCGGTTTCGGTCAAGGGTACGTGGCCGTCGCTTTCGAATTGCTGTTCCGACTCGGGTGGTTCGCCAACGTGCTTGCTGGCGACGGCTGGTTCGTCATGCAAGTCAAAACTGCCCGATTGCGTTTGTTCTAAACGGGTAATCTCGTGATGCTCTTCAGTTGGCGTCTGAGCGTTTCTGCTGTCTGATGTTGTGAGCTCGGAGTTGTCTTCCGGATGATCATCAGATCCGGTTGGATCGTTTAACACGACATCGGCTGACTGCGAATCAGTCGCCTGATTCGATGGTTCGGGGATCTCGGATATTTTATCCGATTCGCTTGATGTTTCTTTCGAAAGCGCGGATTCTTTTTCAGGCTCAGGCTCAGGCTCAGGCTCAGGCTCAGGCTCAGGCTCAGCGTCTAAAATTGTTTCCTGTTGCTTGTCAGAAGAAAAGTCGCTTTCTGCTTCAGATAATGAACCAACGCCCTCATCTGCGACCGGTGATTCCGTCTTGTCGGGTTCGGACTCCAACGAATCTGCCAAGCCCCTCGGTTGTTCTTCATCGCTACTTATACTGAGCGCGTCATTGTGCGAAGCTTCTGTATCTGTATCTGTATCTGTATCGACCAGTTGTGTTTTCTGGTCCGATTCTTCGGTGGTCGCTAATACTGGTGAGTCTGGTGCATCATCGGTTGATTCTGACTCAGCGGATTCTGAGATTGATGCATCGTCGTCGTTGGTTAACGTCTGATTGACCTCTTTCTCAGACGTCACATCATGGTGTATTTCTAGAGAGTCATCTTTTATATCTTTGGCTTCTCGATTTCTCTCTTCTAAAGTTGTGTCCGTTGGTTGTGACGTTTCGGTTATCAATTCGGCTGAGTCTGTTTCGGGTGATTGATCGTCCGTCGTCATGTTGGTTGCCAGAAAATCTCGGGGCTCGGAAGACGGCGCCGCTACCTCTGAATCCAATGTTTGTTTGGGTTCGTCGGTGTCTGGTAATGAGGAGTCTTGAATCTCTGGAGCAGTGGAAGAAAACGGTGTGCCGGAGTCGTTTTCTTCGACAGCAACAGAGCTGGAGCTGCCTGAAGCCGCATCAATCTCGGTAGAATCGGCATCGCTGAGTGCAATAGGTTGCATTGCTTCTGAGTCCAGATCTGCGTCCTCCAAAGCTTCATCGTCGGTCGTCTTTTCCAGATCTTCTCCGGCGGATGCTGAATCTTCCATTGCTGACATTAATGCTTCATCTACCGCAGAGGGTTCGGCCTCTTCTTCTGGAGTTTCTTTTTTTGCCTCAGAATCATCGTTTGAACCGGTTTCCGATTCGATCTCGATTTCTGCCCCTTCATCATTCAGTGAGTCGGGTGTGATTTCGGGTTCCGGTTGCTCGGTAGCTTCATCTATGGAACCTCTGGTTTCGTTTAGCACATCGGTGAGTGTTTCTTCCAACGAATCTGCAGCTTCGGAAGGATCACTTTCATCTTCCACAGGATGCATAGTGTTTTCTGTCAAAGTTTCCTGTTCGTCGACTTGGTCTCCGCCGTCTGAGTCTGACGACTGTTGGTCGTTAACTTCGAGTGCAGTTTGCGATTCGTCGTTGGGAGGGCCTTCTGAATCAACTGCCTCAGACTCATCACCCGTTACACTCTCGTTATTAGCCAGGGCTTGATCTGATGAATGACTCTCTGAAGATAGTTCAGTTTCTGAGGGTAAATGAGAATCAGACGGACGCTCGGTTTCTAGAGATATTTCGTTCTTGACGTCATCTTGCGACGGGGCACTTTCATTGACGACAGCCTGATTTTCCTCCGAAGGTTTTTTTCGAAGTTTTTTACGACTCTTCTGGCCCGGCCTGATAATTCTCATAATTATTCTTTTTTACAACAGTTCTTTGTTTCTAGAGAAAAAGTGCCGCTTTGTCAAGCAGTTAGCGATAACTGGGCCGGATTTTTAAACTCAGGTGTTATTTCTTTAAAGCGTTTGAAATAAAGCTGTCGGCCCAGCAGTCAAATCGGCGATTGGCGATAAATCCACAATGTCCGCCATAATCGGTGTAGGTGACCGAAATGACAGGGTGGGTTTCCAGCGATTGAAAGAATTCGGGCTCTATAACCGGATCGTCCTTACTCATCAGTATGTCCACCGGCGTTGTCAGATTGCTCAGTTTTTCTGCCCGAATACTGTAACCTTCAAAATAGCTCTCGCTGTCGGGAAATTCGGTATGTTGAGTGACAAAGTAGTCGGTGAGCGCTCGCAGCGATTTGAGCTGCTTTAAATCCACATGTTGAAAGTCGTCCGGAAACAGTTGCTGTTTTTTGCGCAGCGACTTCTGCCATTTACGATGAAAGTAAAAGTGATAAATCGGGGAACCATGTTCCAGTTTGCTCATGGTGTCTGCGGCAATCAACAGCGGGCAAACGGCGACCGTTCGATCGGGGCGCTGCTCTTGATTAGACAGTGCGTTGCTGATCCGAATGGCGAAATTTCCGCCCAGTGAAAAGCCGATGAGATAATTTTTCGCTGCCTGGATTCGCGAAATCGCATCGCTTGTCGCATTGACCACTTCGTCCAACCGACAGGAATGGAATAACTCGCGATTCAAATGATGTGAATGATCGTGATCGCGTAATGCCAGCCTTAGAATCTGATAGCCCTGACCGTACAAGTGATGCGCTGCTGACAAGATATAGCCCGATTCAGTATTGCCTTCCCAGCCATGGATCAATATCGCAAGCGGCGCTCCTTCAAGATTCGGGGTGTAGTATGCCAACAGATGCGATCCTTGCTCGCCTTTGAGTAGCATAGGCTGGCTCTTCGTTAGCCAATGTCTGGCTTTTTTTCGAAGCGTGTTTTTCCTCATGGGCGAACTGGCGAGGATGGACTGAATGTGTGGATTTCTTAACCAGTAGGGTGGCGCAAAACTCATCATGGGGAATCGCATAAAATAGGCTACAATAAGCACCCATTGTAAAGCGTGGTGACTGATATGCCAAAACCTGAGTTGATTAAACAGCTGGCTGAGACCTTCGGTGAGAAGATCCCTTTCAATAAATTGTTGGGTTTTAATTTTGAAAAGCTTGACCGTGAAGTGTGTTGCGTCACTTTTCAGAACAAACCCGAGCTGATTGGCAACTTTATTCAGGGCATTTTACATGGCGGCGTAATTGCTAGCGTTATTGATGTTGCTGGCGGCACCATGGCCGCTATCGGACTGATGCAGAAAAATCCGGAAACCCATCAGCAAGAATTGCTTGATAAACTCGCCAAACTGGGAACCATCGATTTGCGCATCGATTACGTTCGACCCGGACGAGGCGAGCATTTTGAGGCAACCGCAAAAATTTTGAGAACTGGCAACAAAGTAGCCGTTGTAAGAATGGAGTTGCACAACGAACAAGGCGTTCTCATTGCGTTAGGAACGGGCACCTATTTAATTGGATAACATTGTATGACGCCAGAACAACAACGAGAAAAACAACAAGGTTATCTTGCCGCCATATTATCCTTTTTGTGGTGGGGATTGATCCCTATTTATTTCAAAGCGCTAAATCATGTTGGTGCGATGGAAATTCTGATGCACCGAATTGCCTGGTGTGTGCCCACTGTGCTTATTTTCATGTGGTTGTTACGAGCGCCGATCGCCATTAAAGCGGTTTGGCAAAATAAAAAGCTGCGTTGGACCCTGGTGTTAAGCACGCTGCTGGTTTCCAATAACTGGTTTATTTTTACCTGGGCTGTGGTTAATGATCGAGTGTTGGATACCAGTTTGGGTTACTTTATTAATCCACTTTTGTCGGTTTTATTGGGAGTGGTGTTTCTCAAAGAAACGATGACCCGACTGCAATGGATAGCGCTGACTATTGCAAGTCTCGGAGTATTGAACCAAATCATAACCTTGGGCCAGGTCCCTTGGTTGAGTTTGGCGCTCGCATTAACTTTTGGCCTTTACGGTCTGGTGCGAAAACAAACGCCGGTGGATTCGATGAACGGTTTACTGATGGAAACCATGATCGCGTTTCCAGTTGCGATTGTGGCGATCGGTTATTTTATGGCTACCAGTCAGGCAATGTTTTTAAACGACTCGTTGACGACTGATCTGACTCTGGCTGCCGGAGGTATTGTGACTGCTGTACCGCTGATTCTGTTTGCCATCGGTGCTCGGCGATTACCCTTGTATGCGATTGGATTTTTGCAGTTTATTGCACCGACCATGACATTTTTATTGGCGGTGGTGGTGTATGAAGAACCGTTTGGCTGGGAAAAAGCGCTCACCTTCGGATTTATCTGGTTAGCGCTCTCGATTTATTTACTGGACAGTATTTTAAAGCGGTTTCGACGCACCACGATTGGTGTTTAAGACACGCCGCGTTTACCGGAGCAAAGGCGGTGTGTCCATTGAAAGTTAAAATTTATAGCGAATTCCAGCGACGAAATTTCGACCCGCTCTGGGCGCTAAATCTTTCAGGAAAGATGCGTGATCTCTGGCTTCCTCGTCGAGAAGGTTTTTACCCCGTAGGAAAAATAAAGCATCGTGATCTTGATTGATTAACCGGTAAGCCAACTCGAAGTCGAGCATATTGAAGCCCTCGGTAGGCAGTTCTTCTTGAGCCAAATGATCTTGTTTTTGATAACGAGTCCAGTGCAGATCGGCGCTAAGACTTTCTTGGCTGAACTGTAAGTTGATACCGTATTTAAGCGGCGGCATGCGTGGAATGTAGGCGCCACTGTCTAGTTCAGCTTCGAGAAAATCGGCCATTAACCCAAGCTCTAAGGCAATACTGTCAGAATCTATCAAGGGCTGAGTTAGCTGGATTTCAATACCACGAATCGCTGCACTGTCTTGCGTTTGAGCAACGATAGGTAGCTCGTCCTCGATAACAACTGTCTGCCCGTCAAAATCGATGACTGAACCATTGTTGTCTCGGAATTCGCCATATATAAAGTCGTGAAACTGGTTCCAATAGGCGTTGATTTCGCCATTCAAAGCTCCGTTGTTAAAACGCCATGACAGGTCAAGGTTATAAGCGACTTCTTTATCCAACTGTGGATTGCCAATTTCAAAAGTCT
>JBPEWV010000145.1:0-70972 GCA_052032335.1 Pleionea sp.
CGTCAGGCCGCATTGGAAGATCGCGAGCGCATTCAGGAAGTTTTAAAAGATACTGACATGGTCTTTTTGACGGCTGGAATGGGTGGTGGCACCGGAACTGGTGCTGCACCTGTCGTTGCTGAAATCGCTAAAGAAATGGGTGTGTTGACCGTTGCGGTAGTGACCAAGCCATTTTTCTTCGAAATGAAAAAGCGAATGAAAGTCGCAGAAGAAGGGATCGAAGAACTTCGTCGACACGTAGACTCATTGATCATTGTGCCAAACGATAAAGTACTTTCAGTGCTGAAAGGAAAGGCGTTAACCGAAGCGTTTCGTGCGGCGAATGATGTATTGCACGGAGCTGTTCAAGGGATCGCTGAATTAATCACGCGTCCGGGTTTGATTAACGTTGATTTCGCTGATGTTCGCACCGTGATGTCAGAAAAAGGTATGGCAATGATGGGAACCGGAATTGCTTCGGGTGAGAATCGAGCAAAAATCGCTGCTGAAACGGCGGTTGCCAGTCCTCTCCTGGAAGACGTCGATTTGTCGGGTGCACGCGGTATTTTGGTCAACATCACTTGTGGTGAAGACATGAACATCGATGAATTTGCCGAAGTGGGCAGTATTGTTCAGGACTTTGCCTCGGAAGAAGCCACTGTGGTGGTGGGAACCGCGATTGACCCTGAACTTAATGACGAATTGCGAGTCACAGTGGTTGCAACAGGGTTGTTAGCCAAAGGCGAACAGCCAGTCAAACTGGTATCTAAAACCGAAGACAATGTGAAAGCCGATGGTTCGACCGATTACCAGAAGTTGGATCGTCCTACTGTGATTCGTCAGCAAAATGGCGGTGAAGCAAAAGCAGCTGGTAGTGATATGGATTACCTCGATATCCCTGCTTTTTTAAGAAAACAGGCTGATTAAGCTTCTGTTCAGATAACGTGAATTATTTTATCTGAGCCGACATGCCACAAGCAGGCATCCCCCTTCTTTGCCTGCTTGTGTTTACCAGAGTTGAATGAGGGGAAAGGCAATGGTTAAACCGAGAGTGTTTGACTAAAAAGTTGAGATATTTTAGGTATTTGCTGTGAATTAAGGCGAAAAATCTGGAAAAATTTGACTTTAATCGCACTTTGAGTGAAAAATGCACTGAAAAAGTTTCAAACAAGTGTTAGATCTGGTACGATGTCGCCCCTTCAGGGACGGTACGTTGGAGTGGAGCTCCAGAGAAACACTGTTTTTGGAGTAATACTGAATGATTAGACAGCGTACATTACGCACAGCCATCCGAGCCACAGGCGTAGGTCTTCACACCGGCGAAAAAGTTTATTTAACACTACGACCAGCTCCCGTTGATACGGGTATCGTGTTTCGTCGTGTCGATTTGGATCCGGTAGTTGAAATCGCTGCTGCACCAGAAAACGTTGGAGATACAACTCTATCTACCTGTCTGATTAAAGACGACGTTAGAATTTCTACTGTTGAACACCTGTTAGCCGCCATGGCGGGTCTCGGTGTCGACAATGCCTACATCGATGTTTCTGCACCTGAAGTTCCTATTATGGATGGGAGTTCGGGACCTTTTGTATTCTTATTGCAATCTGCGGGTATTGAAGAGCAGAGCAAAGCTAAGAAGTTTATTCGAATTAAAAAGAGAGTCGTTGTAGAAGATGGCGATAAGAAAGCCATTTTTGAACCGTTTGACGGTTTCAAAGTTTCCTTTACGATCGATTTTGATCACCCTGTCTTTAAAGATCGCTCACAAACCTCGGTCATTGATTTTTCAAGTACTTCTTTTGTGAAAGAAGTGAGCCGGGCGCGTACTTTTGGTTTTATGAATGATATCGAATACTTGCGCTCGAAGAATTTAGCGCAAGGCGGAAGCCTCGAGAATGCGATTGTTCTAGATGATTACCGAATTTTGAATGAAGACGGTTTGCGTTATGAAGACGAGTTTGTAAAACACAAAATTCTTGACGCTATCGGCGATCTTTACTTGCTGGGTAATAGCTTGGTTGGCGCATTTTCAGGTCTAAAATCGGGCCACGCATTGAACAACAAATTACTTCGCGCCTTGATAGCTGATGCCGAAGCTTGGGAAACGGTGACTTTTGAAGATGCCACTGCGGCACCGATTTCTTACATAATGAATCCAATTTTATCCGTTTGATAAGAGCTGATTCGAAGAAACGCCAGAGCTGTCGCTTTGGCGTTTTTGTTTGTCGGCAAAATATTGTTTATCAATATTGTTTTTAATTGATTATTGATGAGATGGCAGAACAATAACCCTTATTGATTGCGCTCCGAGACCATCAAATCGATTGCTTTGAGACCGGGAAATCCGTCATTTCGGAGTGACGACAGTAGTTCTGGTAGCTCAAATTTAAGACGAGTTGCCCATGATGCTGAGTCGACTGCCACGATTAGACGGTTATCCCGGTAGTTAACTATTCGACAGTGAGCGGCGAGCTTTTTGTTCAATTTAGCTTTAACTATCTGGTCTAACTGATTGATTTTTGCTAAATTGTCTAAAAGAAACTTTAAAGATCCGTTCGCTTTGTCCGATATATGGTTGATAGATTCGGGTAGAGGTTTTGCCATGCGTCCTCGTAAGATGTTGGATGTAGGGGCAAAATTACGTTTTTAAAAAATAATTATAACAAAAAGAAAGCCAACTCAATATTAAAAGTTGGAACCAATCGTAGGGTGTTGGATAGATGAGTTTTACTATATTACAGCGTTCCCGGCATGGGATCCGTAGTTTGAAGGTTACCAAACTGGGCATTGTGACCCTGGTATCTTTCGCGCTGACATTGCCGATAATCACGGCGGTCGGTGGCTATCAGTTTGCCAAGTACCGGGGACATATTGCGGACGTTGATCAAACCACAATTGATGACTGGCGTTCTCAATTAAATCAGCAGAAGCTGGAAGTTGACCGGGCGAAAGCCTTGTCGCAAAAACAAATCAATGCGTTAACGGCACGGCTCGGCATTTTGCAGGCTCATGTTCGTCGACTCGATGCCGCAGGGTCTCGTGTTGCAAGTATCGCAGGGTTAGATGCTAACGAGTTTGATTTTAATGCTCCTCCCGCTATTGGAGGGCCTGAAGAAGTTCAGGAACAAGCAGAAGTCACATCAAGCAATGACTTTTTTGCCATGCTGGACGAGCTGGGCTCTCAATTATTAAGCCGTGAACAACAGTTGTCGGCACTGGAGTCTCTGGTCCTTGATAAGCATATCGGTGTTGAGCGTTACATATCGGGTCGCCCAATAGCCAAAGGTTGGATGTCATCTTTTTATGGACGTCGAACCGATCCCTTTACTGGTCGTCCTGCCTGGCATTCGGGTCTGGATTTCGCGGGTAAAGAAGGTTCTCCAGTTTTAAGCACGGCGGCCGGTGTTGTATCTTTCGTTGGTGAGCGATACGGTTATGGATTGCTGATTGAGATTAGCCACGGTGATGGCTATGTCACTCGATTTGGGCACAATAAAGAAGCTCTGGTGAAAGTAGGCCAAGTCGTCGGTAAGCATCAGAAAATCGCAAAAATGGGTAATTCAGGCCGCTCAACGGGTGCTCACGTGCATTATGAAATATTGAAAAATGGCCGACAAATTAATCCACTTCGTTACGTAAACCGCAAAAGCAAATCGTAAACAAACCCTGTTATTTTACAAACGGCCAGTTATTACACTGGCCGTTTTTGTTTGCCCTTGTAAATCAGTAAATTGGCCCAATTAAACCTGTTTCGAGACGTTTAAACGCGTTTTACCGTAGCGTTGAATAAGGTACAATGCAGGCCCCACGGGCTTAATAATCATTTTAAATAAAAAGAGAAAGTACATGTTCGGACAATTTTTAACCAAGATCTTTGGCAGCCGAAATCAGCGAATCTTAAAGCGACTTCAAAAGCGCGTCGATGTCATCAATGCGCTCGAAGCCGAGATGGAGAAGCTCGATGATCAAGCTTTAAAAGCAAAGTCCGATGAATTCAAGCAACGCCTGGAGCAAGGTGAAACCCTTGACGATATACTGCACGAAGCATTTGCAGTAGCCAGAGAAGCCAGTAAGCGTGTTATGGGGATGCGTCATTTCGACGTTCAGCTTATCGGTGGTATGGTTTTGCACGAAGGCAAAATTTCTGAGATGCGCACCGGTGAAGGTAAGACTCTGGTTGCAACTTTGCCTGCCTATCTAAACGCCTTAACCGGAAAAGGCGTTCATGTAATCACCGTAAATGATTATCTGGCCCAACGAGACGCCGATTGGATGCGTCCACTGTATGAATTTTTAGGTTTGACCGTTGGCTGCGCGTTATCGGGTCAATCACACGATGTGAAAAAACAGGCTTACGCTTCGGATATAACTTATGGAACCAACAACGAGTTTGGATTCGATTATCTTCGCGATAACATGGCTTTCAGCCTGGAAGACAAAGTTCAAAGAGAGTTAAATTTTGCTGTGGTTGATGAAGTAGATTCGATACTTATTGACGAAGCGCGTACACCGTTGGTTATCTCAGGTGCTCTGGAAGACAGTTCAACACTGTATAAGAAGATGAACACATTAATCCCCAAATTGAAACAACAGGTTGTCAGTGGGGAAGATGATAAAGAAGTTGTGGAGCAAGAAGGGGACTTCACGATTGATGAAAAAGGTAAGCAGGTTCATTTTACCGAACAAGGCCAAGTGCGAGTTGAAGAATTATTGACCGAAGCAGGCCTGTTGGAAGAAGGGCAAACCCTCTACTCTGCTCAAAGTATTTCGTTGTTGCACCATGTGAATGCTGCGTTGCGAGCGCATACCCTTTTCAAGCCTGACGTAGATTATATTGTCCAAGACGGTGAGGTGGTGATAGTCGACGAGCACACAGGCCGCACCATGCCGGGTCGTCGATGGTCTGAAGGATTACATCAAGCCATTGAGGCCAAAGAAGGTGTGGCGATTCAAAATGAAAATCAAACACTGGCATCCATTACCTTCCAGAATTACTTCCGAATTTACGACAAGCTTGCGGGGATGACCGGGACAGCTGACACCGAAGCTTTCGAGTTACAACAGATATACGGTCTAGAAGTGGTTGTGATACCGACCAATAAACCTATGGTTCGTCAAGACATGCCCGATCTGGTTTTCTTGACCCGTGAAGCAAAGTACAAAGCGCTGATCGAACAAATTGTCGAGTGTCGCGAGAAAGGGCAGCCGATTTTGGTGGGCACCGCGTCTATCGAAACCTCGGAGCTGTTGTCGTCGGTTCTGAAGCAAAAGAAAATCGAACATAAAGTCCTGAATGCAAAATTTCATGAGCAGGAAGCCCAGATAATTGCCGATGCTGGACGACCTGGTGTCGTAACTATTGCAACCAATATGGCCGGTCGAGGAACGGACATTGTATTAGGTGGCAATATAAAAGCAGAAATTGAGGCCTTAAAGAGCAAGCACTCTGATAAATCAGAAGAAGAATTGAAACAAAAAATCGCAGAATTAGAAGCCGAGTGGAAAGATCGCCACGACAAGGTTTTGGAGGCTGGAGGACTGGCAATTTTAGGCTCCGAGCGACACGAGTCACGCCGAATAGATAATCAGTTACGAGGTCGAGCAGGTCGACAGGGCGATCCGGGGCTGAGTCGATTCTTCCTATCGCTAGATGATGATTTGATGCGTATTTTCGCTCCTGAGCGAATGGTGAATATGTTACGCAAATTGGGGTGGGAAGAAGAGGAAGCCATTGAGCATAAGATGGTAACTCGAGCCATCGAAAACGCGCAGCGAAAAGTTGAAGCTAGAAACTTCGAGATTCGTAAGCAGCTACTTGAGTATGATGATGTTGCGAATGATCAACGTAAGGTTATCTATGAGCAGCGCCATGAATTGATGTCTACCGAGGATATTTCTGAAACCATTGAAGCTGTCAGGTTCGATGTATTGAATGAAGAAATTAGCAATTATGTTCCGCCTCAAAGTATCGACAGTATGTGGGACATCAATGGACTGGAAGAACATCTGAAAAAAGAATACTTGCTAGAGTTGCCAATTAAGAGTTGGCTTGATGAAGATGAAGAGTTGCATGAAGATAAGCTTCGCGAAAAGATAGTCGATGCCGTCCAGTCAAGTTACAAGTCGAAAGAAGAAACTGTTGGGCCTGAAGTTTTACGACACTTTGAGAAGTCGGTCATGCTACAGACTCTTGATTCTCATTGGCGCGAACACCTTGCTGCGATGGACCATCTACGTCAAGGTATCCATTTACGCGGTTATGCTCAGAAAAACCCGAAGCAGGAGTACAAACGCGAAGCATTTGAGCTGTTCACTGATATGCTTGAGTCGATTAAACACGAAGTTGTCAGTATATTGTCGAAAGTACAGGTGCGATCTGAAGAAGATGCCGCGGCGGTGGAAGAGCAACGACGACGCGAAGCAGAAGCAAAACAAATGAACTTCCAGCATCAAAAAGCGGATGCATTGGGACAGGCTTCGGGGCAACAACGTTCTGCTGAACAGGAACCTTCGGCACCATTTGTTAGAGAAGGTGCAAAAGTAGGACGTAACGATCCTTGTCCGTGTGGCTCGGGGAAAAAATTCAAACAGTGCCACGGCAAGTTAAATTAGCCATGTTTGAAATTAAAAAGCCCGGTAAACCGGGCTTTTTAATTTGCGCTCGATAATTTTCTGGAATCATAAAATGATTAAAGTTGCGGCAGCCATTATTATTAGAGACTCACAGGTGTTATTGTCAAAACGGCCTTTAGACAAGCATCAAGGTGGTAAATGGGAGTTTCCCGGCGGTAAAATCGCCCTCAATGAGTCGCCGCAACAGGCTTTGGTGCGAGAGTGTCAGGAAGAATTGGGTATTACGCTCCTTGCGTTTGAGCCTTACAAAATTATCGAGTTTGATTATGGTGACAAATCGGTTCAGCTTAACTTTTGGAAGAGTGATCTGTTTGAAGGTAAGCCGGTGGGTAACGAGGGGCAGGAAGTTCGCTGGTTTGAAATTTCAGAAATAGAAAAACTCGAGTTCCCCGCTGCTAATCAACCGATAGTTGACCAGCTGATCTCCAGTTTCTCAGTAGGCGCTCTTTAATTCACAGGTATGTAGCTTTCAGGTCTAATTGACTTTAATAATCGCTGTCGTTGTCGCTTTGCTGAGGAATCTTCTCTCCGGGGATTTTATGCCCTTCGTCGGCCCATTCGCCTAAGTCGATTAACTTACAACGCTCGCTACAAAAAGGCTTGAATGGAAAGTTATTGTTCCAAGCAACGGACTTTTTACAATTCGGACAGCTAACGACTAAATCTTTTTTCATATTCAAATTGATTATTCTTTCCAACCGCAAGTTGCGTATTTAAAATTTACCGATTCACGGCACTTCATCCGAGAGAGTGTATCATCCAAATAATAAAATTGAATAGAAATTCGATGTTTTCCAGCACTGACTTCAGGGAAAATACTTTGACTGCTCGGTAACTGAATTCTAAGTAGAGAGTTTCCCGGGTTAGGCTTTTCGATTAAAAAGTCACCCATCGGTGCGCTCCCGACATTAAAAACCGATAATTCCCGAGTCAGTCTTAAAATAACGTTCACACTGGTTTTCAATCCTTCAAGCGATTCAAGCCAATGGGTGATATGAAGTTTTGTTTTATCTGGGGAAAAACCGCAAAATTTCGCCAGCTCTGGTGAATCGCAAGCGACCACACCAGTGTGCAAACTCTGTTTACTGAGAATATTTTTGATCAATGGCTCTTCACGCAAATCGTCACCCAAACGGCCTCGATAACTTATCGCCCATTGATGCAACTTTGCCAGCTGGTTTAAAAATTTATCCAGCTTTTCTGTATCGACTGCCGGATTTGATTTCAGCTTTTTATAATGTGCTGTTTGTATTTCAAGCTCTTTGATGATTTCAGACTTCATGTCAATACGGTTTAAATACTCGAGTATATTTACCAGTAGCAGCAAACATGCCTGATTGGATGCTGAGTTGTTGATGCCCAGAAGATGCTCAAAATGTTTAAAGGCACCTTCTAACCGTAGTAATTGCCGGTAGTTTTGTGTCAGTGGAAACTCAAAGTAATTAAACTTATCCATTTTCTGAGAGCACCCGGTACTTTTGGTGTAACTGGTCGACGGATTGTTTTAGTTGATCGAGATTCCCTGAGTTATCGAGAATGTCATCTGCGTGTGTTTGTCGGTAGTGACGATTTACTTGTTTATCCATAATCGCACGTATGACTTGGCTATCACCTCCATCCCGCCGCTGAGCTCGCTCAATTTGTAAAACCTCGGGCACATCGACCACTAAAATCCTGTCGACTAACGATTCCAGTTTGTTTTCAAACAACAAAGGTATGTCGAGAATTACATAGTGACTTGTCGCATTAGCGACCTGAAGGTTGATGTCACTTCGAATTTTTGGGTGCAGGCACTGATTGAGCCACTTAAGGTCGTCGGGGTTGTTGAAGACCTGAACCCTCAAAGCTTCGCGATCCAGCTCGCCATCACTTAGTATTAATTCGTCACCGAACTTCTGTTGTATTTCTTTTAGTGCCTTAGAGCCTTTTGCGACGATATCTTTTGCAATTCGGTCGGCATCGATAACTTCGATACCTTTCAAGCGAAAAAGATTCGAAACGGTTGACTTTCCGCTGCCAATCCCGCCCGTTAATCCGACTTTAAACATGACAGAATTTACGATACGCCCATGGATTGAAAGTATTGTTTCATAATGCTATCGCCCCAAAATAGGGTGATCCATCCTGCAATCGCGAGATAAGGACCGAACGGGATCTGGGTGTCTCTGTTATTTTTTTTCAGAAGTAACATCGAAATTCCGATTACCGCACCGACACCGGCAGACATAATGATGATCAGTAACAATTTCTGGTAGCCCACAAAAGCGCCTAGTGCTGCAAGTAATTTGAAGTCTCCGTGGCCCATACCATCTTTACCGGTAATTAATTTAAACAGCCAGTAAAAGCTCCATAGCGAAAGATAACCGAATAAAGCACCCATTAAGGCATCTTCGAGAGGAATGGTCAGCTCCAACATGGCGGCAGTAAGCCCAAGCCACAAGATAATATAATTTATCGGGTCGGGGAGTATCTTATGATCAATATCGATAAAGATGTGCGCAATCAGAAGGCCTGTCAGCGTAATGTAGATTAATGTTTGCCAGGTAAACCCGTATTGATACGCTATAAAACCAAATGTTACACCAGTAAGTAGCTCAACAAATGGATAACGTAAACTGATGGACGTCTTGCACTTTGAGCACTTTCCACGTTGAAACAAATAGCTCAATACGGGTATGTTTTCCCAGGAACGAATTAAATGGTTGCATTTAGGGCAGCGAGAGCGAGGTACCACAATATTAAACTTATCGTCTTCTATTCGTTTATCAGTGGCTTTTCCGTTAACTTGGTAGCCTTTATCTCGCAGAATTTCGGTGGCCATACTACACCACTCACGAAACAGCATGATAGGGTATCGAAATACGACAACATTTAAAAAACTGCCGACCATAAGGCCGGCAGCTATCATTGTGACAGTGAAAGCGGTTAAATTGCTTTCCAGATAATTTATGACTTCCATTAAACAACAGCACCCAACTGGAATATTGGTAAATACATGGCGATGATAAGTCCACCAACCAGCACACCAAGCACACCCATAATAAGTGGCTCGAGTAACGAACTTAAACCATCAACGGCGTCGTCTACTTCTTGTTCGTAGATATCTGCTATTTTTGTAAGCATTTGATCTACGGCTCCAGATTCCTCACCAATGGCTACCATCTGATTAACCATGTTCGGGAATAGTCCACTATTCACCATTGAAACGTTTAATTGAATACCGGTGGTTACTTCGTCTCTTATTTTTAATAAGCCAGAGCGATAGACATAGTTCCCTGAAGCTCCGGCTGCGGACTCTAGCGCCTCTACTAGCGGAACACCTGCAGCAAAGGTTGTGGAAAGAGTTCTTGCAAACCGGGCTATGGCAGCTTTATTTAAGATATCACCAACCACTGGCAACTTTAGAATTAGCTTATCCCTATTGTTTCTAAACGCTTCTGACTTTTCGCCAGCTATTCGTAGGCCAAAAATGGTCGCAGCAATTATCCCGATAGCGACATACCAATAGGCTTGCATCCATTCAGATATTCCAATAACCATCATGGTGAATGCAGGGAGTTCAGCGCCAAAGCCTTCGAAGATATCCTGGAACTGAGGTACCACAAAAATCAACAGAATGCTGGTAACAACGAGCGCAACAACGACAACCGCTATCGGGTAAAATAAGGCTTTTTTAATCTTAGACTTGAGTGCTTCGGTTTTCTCTTTGTAGGTAGCAATTCGGTCGAGCATGCTCTCGAGGGCGCCCGACTGCTCGCCGGCTACTACAAGATCGCAGAATAAGTCATCAAAATATTTAGGGTGCTTTCTAAGAGATTCACCCATTGAAGACCCTGATTCTATATCGGCTTTGATGGCTAAAATTAAGTCTTGAACAGCAGGGTTATCATGGCCTTTACCAATAATGTCAAACGATTGCACCAATGGAACGCCAGCTTTCATCATAGTTGCTAATTGCCGAGAGACGACGGCAATATCAACTGGCTTAATCGGCTTTTTATTGGCGCCAAATAAGGGTTGTGCTTTCTTAGATAATTTTCTAGGGATTACACCCTGTTTGCGGAGTTGAGCTTTTGCTATGGCTGAAGAGTCAGCGCTAATTTCACCAGAGACTTTGTTCCCTTTTTTATCAACTCCTGAGTAGGTAAAGGTTGATATTTTGGGTGCCTTTTTAGCCTTAGATTTTTGTTTCGCATCGCTTGACGCTTTTTTTGCTGCAACTGCCATTTTTATTAATCCTGTGTTACGCGGTTCACTTCTTCAAGAGATGTGACACCTTGCATTACTTTTAGTAACCCTGACTGATGTAAATCATTGATGCCTTCTTTTTGTGCCTGATCGGCAATATCGATGGCATTTCCACCTTCCATTATGATTCTACCCATTGCATCTGAAACGGGCATCACTTGATAAATACCCACTCGTCCTTTATACCCTTGGGTGCAATTATCACAACCGACTGGTTCAAATAATTCAAAAGTTCCTATTTGTTCTTGCTTAAATCCTGCATCAACAAGCGCTTCTTCAGGAATATCTGCAGCTTGCTTACAATGATTGCAGAGTCGCCGAGCCAGCCGTTGGGCAATTACCAAGTTAACACTTGTTGCGATGTTAAAAGGAGCGACTCCCATATTGACCAATCGAGTTAATGTTTCGGGCGCACTATTAGTGTGTAAGGTTGAAAGTACCATGTGACCCGTTTGCGCAGCTTTTATTGCGATTTCGGCGGTTTCTAAGTCTCGAATCTCACCAACCAGTATGACGTCAGGGTCTTGACGTAGAAATGCTCTAAGCGCGGAGGAGAAGTCTAATCCGGCCTTTGGATTTACATTGACCTGATTAACACCAGATAAGTTGATTTCAACAGGATCTTCTGCGGTTGAGATATTTCGCTCGGGCTTGTTAAGCATATTGACACCGGTGTACAAAGAAACCGTTTTACCTGAGCCGGTTGGACCTGTTACAAGAACCATGCCTTGTGGTTTAAATAACGCGTCTTCGTACAAAGCCCGTTGTTCTTCTTCGTAACCTAAAACTTCAATGCCAAGCATTGCACTCGATGGGTCAAGAATACGCATTACAATCTTCTCGCCGAATAAAGTGGGAAGAGTGCTCACACGAAAGTCGATAGCTTTATTCTTCGAAAGTTTTAACTTTATTCTACCGTCTTGTGGTATTCGTCTTTCTGAAATATCAAGCCTTGACATTACTTTAAGACGGGCAGCGATTTTGGTTGATAGGTTGGAAGGGGGGCTCGAAACTTCGTGCAATATGCCGTCAATACGGAACCGTACTCGGTAATTTTTTTCGTAGGGCTCGAAATGAAGGTCAGATGCCCCTTTCTTTATCGCATCAAGTAATATCTTGTTTACAAAGCGAACAATTGGGGCATCATCCGCTCCTTGTTGCTCATCTTCTTTTTGTTCATCTGAGCTATCTTCTATATCTAAATTCTCAAGATCTGCGTCATCAAACTCCGCTAAACTCTGACTTTCCTGCTCGTCGAGAACCTTGTCTATAAACTTGGATAATTTTGAGTCTTCAACTAGAACAGCATCGACCGTAAGCTTACTGTGGAACTGAAACTCATCCAGCGCAATTAAATTGGTGGGATCGGAAACAGCAACGAACAGCCTTTTACCACGCGTAAACAATGGCAAGGCATGATGCTTGGTTATCAATTTTTCAGAAACGATACCCTTTGGCAATAATTCGTAATCGATGCTATCTAAATCGAAAAGCGGGACGCCAAACTCCAACGAAGCTAAATTCGCTAGTTTCAAACCGTCGACGATTGAGTTTTCGACGAGGTACTTAACAATAGGTGCGCCGCTCTTTATGGCTGAAGAAGTGGCTTCAGAAGCGCTTTCTTCAGTAAGTAAACCCTCACTTACAAGTCGTTTGGTTAAACCACTAACGATATTATTCGATTGCATATGTTCTCTTCAAAATAAAGCACTAAAACACCAATGAATTCCGTAAGTTATAGCACTTTTTATAGAATAATTCTTCCTTTTAAGTGAAATTATTGAATTATTTTGGGCCGTGTAGTTTAGGTTTAGTTTGTCTTCAAATGAGTTGTTCGAAATTCAACTGTTTTCTTTTCCGTTGGTATTATCTGTTTATAGACTGTTTTTTTTAATTGAGTTAGTTTTGTTGTTATCTCTTAAAGATTGGAGCCAATTAGCTCCTAATTTATGCGACTAAATTAATGATAGAAAGAATTACAAGACTATTGTCTCTACATGACTATACGCTGCGATTTTATTTAAATACGTTATTCGGATTGATTGGAATCTCGTTTGTACTTTGGATCACTTATACTAACTGGGGACCATTTAGAGAACAGTTACAGTTTTTAGACTATCTATACTTGGGAGCTGCTTTATTATCAGGAATATTATGCCATTTAATAATGGCTTATTACTTCTCGCTTATTGTCAATAATAATAAAAAGCCAGGCAAAGTGCAGTTCAAACTAGGAGTGAAACTATTCTTGATTAGCCAGCCTTCAAAGTATATTCCAGGAAAAATATGGCAGATATTACACCAAAGGTTACTGTCTAAGTCATTTTCTTTGAGAGAAGTTGCTTTAGCTAATATTCAATTTATGGCAGGTATAAGCTTTTTTATTTTAGCACTGAGCCTATGTATTATTTCATTACTAAATAGCTATTGGTACGCTCTTCTACTGAGCACTATATCATTTATCACGGTTCTAATTTACTTTAGATTTTCTTTAAAGCTCATTTTACCTTTCATTTCTGCGTGCTTTTTCTTAATTGGAAGTGGCTTGATAGTTCAGGGTTTAGGAGTTCATTTAAACTTCTTGCAGACAGCTAATTTAATTGCAATTTTTGGCTTGAGCTGGATACTGGGTACTATCGCATTCATTTTTCCTGCAGGTATTGGGTTACGGGAGTGGCTAATAGTCTCTGTACCCACAACGATTCTTTATGATGTAGATCCTCAAGTTTTGGTAGTTTTCGCGGTATTTCTGAGATTGTGGCAAATTTCATACGAGTTATTGTGTTGGGGAGGGGTCCGTATTTTCACTTATTTTTATTCCAAAGAGTGATAGTCCAAGGTAAAGGTGTCTTTACTTTAATCACAGTACCAATACAATTGACCATATTAATAAATGACTTTGTCGACCAGTGATTAATATGCCCTGGAGTGTTGCCGAGAGAAGAAAGATACTTTAGCCTAGCAACGTTGAGAGCTCGCCAGATGGGCTCTCTAGGAACCGAAGTTATTACGTCACCTTTAGATACTCTAGAAAGCTCTTTTAATCCTTTAACTGGGTATTCTATATGCTCTAGAACTTCCAGGCAAAATACGATATCAAAATGATTACTCTCGAATGGAATATCGTAAATGGATGCTTGAGTAACAATAGCATTTGGAGCTCTTTTCTTAGTGTCACGAACCAAATTCAAATCAATATCGATAGCATGAACACTAGAATGAGGGTAGTGTTGGCAGATTCTTTCTGTGCTAAAACCGTGACCACACCCTACCTCGAGAACCTTAAGGCTTTTACTTGAAGGTGCTATAGAAAATACTTGGGCATAAAAGTTCTCAATGAGCTTTTTTCCCAATGCTCCTGTCTTGGTATACTTTTCTTCGAAATTCTCTTGCATTACTGTTTACTGTACTGCAATGAGTTAATCTGTTCGGAGACAAGTCCAATCAAAAAGACTATTATTGATGAGACCATTAATGTCGCCGACATATTGGTAAATCTTCCACTGTCTAGGTAAGTAATTAAGTAATTAAGTAACCCAAGCATAAAAAGTCCGAGACTAATTGGTGTAAAAAGTTTAAGTGGCGAATATAGAGTTCCAATCTTGAATATTATGACGATAAATCTAAACCCATCTTTCAATAAATTTATGTGGCTTTTTCCTACTCGTTTCAATACCTCTATTTGTTCATATGCAACGGAGTAACCTGAACGAAAGAAAGCCATTGTGATGGTTGTGGGATAAGAAAAGCCGTTTGGTAGTAAGTGTAAAAATTCTTTGAATTTTTTTGCGTCGACTACTCTGAGGCCAGAGGTTAAGTCTTCTACATTATGTTCAACTATTTTTGATGCTAACCAATTATAGAAGCTATTCGCGAGTTGCCGGAAAAAGCTTGCTTGTCCTTTACTGTCTCTCTTTCCAACAACCATGTCGAATCCGGTTTCAAATTTGGCAACTAATGCTTGGATATCTCTTATTTGATGTTGGCCATCAGCATCCATAAATATGAGTGCATCTCCCTTAGCAGCTCTTGCCCCTGCTTTTATCGCAGCACCATTCCCTTTGGAGTATGGATGGTGTATTACTTGAACAGAATACTTATCTAACAGCTCAGTCGTATTGTCCGTCGAGCCATCATTTACGATAATTATTTCCATGCTCGCGAAGTTAGAGAGTAGCTCTGGAACAAGACTCTGCAAAGATTCCGCTTCATTCTTTGCGGGTATAATTATGGAAAACAACTTTCGTGTTTTCATTCATTTAAATCCTGAGGTTCGCAAAAAACTGGAAGTTAATACTTTGGGTAAGTATCATTCAATAATATTGCTATCCAATTACACGATGAATATGAATACTGATTTGATTCTAACTGAGTTCTTGAAATTTGCAAGGTCAGCTTAAAATTTCGGTTTCAATGAAACTCATTAGCACATCTTGAATTAAGTGGTTTTTATATTTCGTCTTGAATAATATTAGTAGATTGTCCCTGACTCCAATGCTGGGATAAACAGATTGAATTTGTCATTCTCTAGCAAATATTGCTTAAACTCATTTGCTTTGATCTCATCACCACTATTCTTGAATAACTTATAAAGTCTATAATAAGACGCTAATTCACTTGGATCGATATTTGCCGCTTGTGAGTATGAAATAACGGCTTCATCTATTTGGCCAAGAGAATGTAGATAATCGCCATGATAGATAAAAATTCTTGCTCGGTTATGATTTGTAATCAAAGAATTAGATTTTACTGCTTTAAAGATTGAGGCTATTAGTTTTTCGTTGTTTTTGCAGCGCTTTTCAGCCATGCACCATACTAGTTTAGCAATGGAGTTTGACGTTGCTGCTGACACAGGTTTTTTTCTAAGTTTTGTTAAAAAATCTTCCTTGATCTCTTCTGGCAATTGAGCTCCGATACTTTCATATAGCAATATGAGCCCGAAATACCCTGCAATGGAGCCATGCGGTTGATTTATTGCTTGTTTAAAATAGTACTCAGATTGACCAGCGTAGAGAACTTCATTCGTCTGAGCTAGTAATTTAAAATATTCGAGTCCTAATTGATAATGACTCCGGCTAGACTCAGGGTGATTGTCTACGAATTTTTGTAAAAGAATTGTGTTGTTTTTCCAATGAAGCGCATTGATCGATGCACTTGCATATATGAGCAGTGCGAAAACACGAGTTAGATTAAGTAAACTTATTTTTTTTACTTTTTCGAAGTAAGGTATGAAGCCAATTATGGCAATTAAGACTCCCAGTGTTGGTAAGTAATTTCGGTGTTCAAATGCTATTTCCAACGGCGCAATGGTTGACTCAACAGTATGAAAACAAAGAAAAATGAGCCAGCCTGCAGCGAAAATATTTCTTTTAACAAAAAAGTATACAGCAACGACTGTTGATATAAACAGTGCAGATAATGAAAATAAAGTTGTTAATGGACTCGTTACACTTGTTGATATCGCGATATCATCGTGATAAAGCGAAAACTCGCTGCTAAAGGGGTTAAATATCAAGTAGAGGTAATAAATAATCACTCGGGTCTGTGTTAATACTCTTTCGACTAAGTTAAAGTCGCGCATTAAGTATTTCTCGTCGAACCATTGAGAATTGAAAATAATAAGATATAGCAACAACGACGTTATTAAAACTAAGCCACTAAAAAGTAAGGCAAGGTTGACTTTATTGCACTTTTCGCTATCTTCAATTAGAAAATACTCTAATAAAACGACAACCGGAATAATCAAGATTCCATTTTCTTTTGTAAATGCTGCAAGCAGAGCAAAGGATAAAAGAACAATCCAGGAAAGAGTAAAGTTTTTAATTGAACTCGGGTTTTTCAGCCTGTTTTTTAGATAAAAAAATACGCCTACAAGAACAAACAAAGCGGTTAGGCTATTCATCATTTGTACTATATATAAAACGTTCGATATATTGATCGGATGAATTAACCAAATGAAAGTCAATAATAATGCGAATTGTTCCTTGAGACTTGTCTTGGTATTCGGGTACTTTGTGTCAATAATGATCTTGAGAATCTTAAGAATGAGATAGCCGTTGATTAAATGGATTAGAATATTCGTAATCTTAAAAGGAGTTGCTACGTCTCCGAAAATAGTTTTTTCAATTGCAAAAATTCCGTAGGCTATAGGTCTTTTAAGTGGGCCTGCATGACCGGAAAATGCAGCCCTTATGAACTCTTGGATAGTCCATTCGTTTAGGAAAAGCGCTTCATTACCAACGATATTTGGGATATCGTCAAATATAAAACCGCCTCCCAGCCCCAAAATAAAAATGGCTGAGGCAATAATGGCAAAGAACCAATAAGAGTTTGTGATTTTATTGTACATTATTTAGCTCATAAAAAAGGCCCCGACTTGGGGCCTTCTCATATTTGTAACTTTTAAATTATCGACAAGTAGCCGGTAAGTATCTTGCGTCAGAAGTTGAACTACAGTCCCAAGTAACAACTCCACTGGCTGCCAAAGTTGGGGTCAAAGTAATTACTACTGATTCTTCTGCACCCAAGTCAGCAGCAGTACCAGAGATAGTGATTGTACCGGTTGAGTTAACAGAGCCCGCAGACACGTAATCACCGTCTGTTGGAATTGTTAAGCCTGAACCAGAACCAGCTAAAGTGCCTTCTGCTTGAGCAAACTCGGATACAGCAGTCTTGGCATTTGCACCGGCTAGAAGTAACTCAGATACTTTCGCTCGAACGGTGTAATCCTGATAAGCAGGAAGAGCGATTGCAGCAAGAATACCGATGATCGCAACAACGATCATAAGTTCGATAAGGGTAAAACCAGCGTTTGATCTTTGCATGTGTAAATCTCCAAAATAGATGATTGAATTGATTTCACATTAATACATTCATTTTCTGTGCCAAGAATGCTAAGTAATTGTTACATAGTGTAATTCTTTGAATAGAACCCTAATGGACTTTGACAAAACTTGGTATTATTAACAAAAAACGTCAATTTAGGTGACAAAATTTGTCACTTTTCGCCCAAGTTGACCCTCAAACTTAAATCCGTAGCTCGAACGTGTTTGGTTAAAGCACCGACGGATATAAAATCAACGCCAGACGCACCGATTTGAGAGAGCCTCTCAAGAGTTACGTCGCCTGATGCTTCGAGCTGACAAGTCACGTTGAGTTTATCGCGCATTTTTACAGCTTCTTTCATATTGTCTACCGTAAAGTTGTCCAACATGATGACGTCGGGTTTGGCTTTGAGTGCTGTTTCAAGCTCTTCCAGAGATTCAACTTCTACCTCGAGTTTGACGTTCGAATTGAGTTTTCTGGCCAGCTCTATGGCTGGTTTGATACCACCGGCAGTGGCAATGTGGTTTTCTTTGATCAGATAGGCATCAAAGAGCCCGACACGATGATTCTCACCACCTCCTACGGATACTGCGTATTTTTGCGCCTGACGGAGACCGGGAATGGTTTTACGGGTATCGAGTAAGCGGCAGTTGGTGTTTTTTAGTTGGGCAACATACTGGTTTGTGACGGTTGCCGTGCCGGATAGAGTTTGCAGAAAATTCATCGCTGTTCGCTCGCCGGTTAATATCGCTCGCGCCTTGCCCTCGATGCGAAGCAGGCATTGATTGGCCTTTACCTGCTCGCCTTCTCTGGCTTCCCAGCTCAATTCAAGTGTTGGATCGAGTTGGTAGAAAGTCTCTTCGACCCAGGCGGTACCGCAGAGCACGGCATCTTCTCGGGTAATCAATGTCGCTGTCGCCACAGTGTTTTCAGGGATGAGTTGTGCGGTCAGATCGTGCCCGGGACTGCCTCCAAGATCTTCTGCCAATGCTTGCTGTACCGAATGTTTGATGTAGTCTTTTAGCGCCGCTGTCGTCATCAATAATTACCCTGTTCCGCGTTCGTCGCTATTGTATTGCGCTCGAGCTTGATAATCTACAGGCATATAAGGAAAGTTTATTATTTCAATTATTGGCCGATTTGAATCTCAGAATCGCTATAAAATGCGATGAATACTGCCATCTTACCGTCTGCTTGCAATTTGACCTGAAATTTCGTGAGGCTGATCACATTCGTTTTAAGCAAGCTGTTCTATCTTTATAGTCAGCAATTTCGAAAAGCGATCGTGATCACTGATATGGCAATTGAGTCAGTTGTAGAGAGGTACAGTGATCCGTTCAAGGAACCAATCCAGTAGTTTCCGATTAAGTCTCTCAAGGATGCCAGTTGGCAATCGCGCTGAATTAGCCGATCTGCAACGTGGCGCAACGCTGTATTTAGTCATATAGTTAATGACGAGGTTTGAGAGGACTCCTTAAGTGAGCAAGAAACCCCAAATCGTTCATTTCAGTAATGAATCGAAAGAAAATTTTGTCGGTGAGCAGCAGGCGTTGTCCGGTCTTGTAATGGGCATCAAGGACCTTGCGGTTTCAGAGCTCATGGACAAATTGAATAAAATGCTCAATTCGGCCGACGACAAATTGTTTGATATGGCCGATAAATCGAGTGAAGTGGTGTTTTTTAACTCCATGCGGCAAGTGAGAATTAAGCGCCAGGGGTTGGTGAATATTTTCAAGCAAGAGCTGGAATACAATTTTAAAAAGAAACTGGGAGTAACAACCAAGCACGGAGCACCCATCGACAATGTCGAAACGCTTGATCTGGACAGTTTGTCCATCGTGCAAGAGGACGATCTCGAAGAAGATCTGGCCATCGATGGAATGGTGAACAAAGGTCGCTCGGCCAATAAACAAGCTCTATCCTTTATTAGCGCCCGGCTCGATACCCTCTGCCCGAATAAAGTCATTAATGAAGAATCTAATCCTGTTGATCCTCGCATCATTGCAGAAGCTTTTAGAACCAGTTCACACAGTCTCGATTTAGATATGCAGTCTCGGTTAGTGGTGTTCAAGTTATTTGAACGTTGTGTTATCGATGAACTGGACGAGGTGTACACAGAAATCAACGAAGAGCTGGCCGACAAAGGGATTCTACCCGATTTACACAAGCGCAAACCGAGACGAACTGAGAGAGAAAGGGCTGCCCAAAAGGGCGAATCGAAAACTCAGACGAGTGATGAGCGCGAACGAATGCGCGATGAAGTTCGGGAAGAGGTCTTTAATACGCTTAGAGATTTGATTGGACAAAGAAAAGTAGCTTACCCGGAAGGGCAGCAGGTCGTTGACAACGAACAGCTGATGAAAGCGCTCACTCATTTGCAAAAAGATCAGGGCTATTCGGCCCAAGATTTACACACGCCTGAACAGGTGAAGCAAATTTTGGGTGGTTTTTTACCGGCGACCAAAGGACATGTGAACGGCGGAACGATCGGAAACATGAACGATGATGTGATCGACATTGTGACCATGTTGTTCGATTTTATTCTTGATGATCGCAATCTGCACAACGACATTAAAGCCTTACTCGCACGATTACAAATACCAATGCTAAAAGTAGGCATGGTAGATCGGAGCTTTTTCAGCGAACGTACCCACCCTGCGCGAAAACTTTTAAATGAGTTGTCTCATGCCGGAATCGGTTGGGCTCCAAGTGGTGATGCGCACCGTGACCCATTGCTTAACAAACTGGCTGAAATCGTAGAGCGGGTCACCAACGATTTTCGTGATAATATTGAATTGTTTGAAGAGTTACTGAAAGATTTTGAAAACTTCAAGCAAACCGATATGAAGCGTTCGACCATTTTAGAGCGCCGCATGAAAGAAGCTGAAGAGGGAAGAGCTAAGGCTGATAATGCGAAACAAAGGGTTAACAGTGAAATTGTTCGGATGTGTCATGGAAGAGTCATAGCTGAACCCGTTAAGTGCATTTTAAAAGAAGCCTGGACCAACGTACTGTTTCTTGAAAGCTTGAAACCGAATAATACTGAGGGCTGGGAAAAAGCGCTCAAAGTCGCCGAGTTTCTGGTTTGGAGTGTTCAGCCGAAGAAATCAGAAGATGCAAAAAACAAATTAAAACGGGTGATGCTCAGTCTGATAAAAAATTTAAGGTTGGGTATGGAGAAAATATCGTTTAATCCTTATCGAGCCAGTCAACTGCTGTCGGAGCTTGAAGAATGCCATCGTTCGATACTGGCGTTGCCGCTGAATGAATCGACAAAAACCTCGCCTGCGACAAAAAATAACGTTCAAAATACCGAGAACAATAGAGCACAAGAACACAAGGTGGTGGTAGAGCGCGTCACTAATGAAACGATTCAGGAATTGTCTTTGCCAGTTGAGCAACAGACCGATGCCGAGTCCGATCCGTACGCTCATCTGGAAATGGATGTTGCAGAAGATGACTCGGTGTTTGATCAGGTCGAGCAATTGCAGGCAGGATCCTGGGTCGAAATTACCGATAACGCGAATCAAACGCAACGATGCAAATTGGCAGCCTTTATCGCCTCGGTGAATAAATATATTTTCGTTAATCGAACAGGCATGAAAATAGCTGAGCTGAATAAGAAACGTCTTGCGGGTGGATTAAAGCAAAAAGCCATTCGATTACTGGACGATGCAGCGCTGTTTGATCGGGCTTTGGAGTCGGTAATAACCAATTTACGCAGTATGAAAGAGGCCTAGTCACCTCTCCTAGAGCCATTTTTGCTGCTTGCTTTTTATTTTGGTTCTTTGTCTAATGCGCGTTAAGTATTATCGACAGGATTAACAGCCTTTGATTTATCAACCTGCGCGACAATGTCCTTCTCCACACTTTAATGAACGGCCCGATCAAACTGCGGTCGACTTGCTTGTGATTCATAATATCAGTTTGCCACCAGAACGCTTTGGCGGCGGCGAGATAGAGCAATTCTTTCAAGGTACATTAGACTGCGAGCAACATCCTTACTTTCAAACCATTCGTGATTTAAAAGTATCCAGCCATTTTTTAATTTCTCGGGAGGGACAGGTTACACAGTTTGTAGATTGCAATAACCGTGCGTGGCACGCGGGTCAGTCGGTGTGGCAAGGGCGGGACAATTGCAATGATTATTCCATTGGTGTTGAGCTGGAAGGGACCGATACCATTCCCTACACCGATTTGCAGTATCAAACTTTGGTCAAACTGACTCGCTGGATCCAAAAACACTATCCGGCTATTACGAGCGAGCGAATAGTGGGGCACAGCGACATTGCGCCGGGAAGAAAAACCGATCCTGGCCCGGCTTTCGACTGGAAGCATTTTCATTTCCTGTTAAATACGCTTAAACTAAATCAATGATTCAACTGTGTTTTCCTAAAAAGGAATATCAATGACTTTATTAATTTTGGTGGGAGTCCTGCTACTGGAAACGTTTTGGACTCAGCTATCGCAACTACGTAACCATCAATTGATCGAGCAATACTCGTCGAGCTGGCAAAAAGTTTTTAACAAAAATGGCGCGCATACGCCCTGGTTTGTGGTAGCTGTTGTGATGCTCCCTCCGGTATTGATTTTGGCTGTTCTATTGAATGGACAACACGGCTTTGTGGGATTTCTTTTTGAGTTGATTTTAGGATTGATCATTGTCTCATGGAGCCTTGGGCCGATGAACCTGAATGCGTTTTATCATCAACTGGAAGATCAGGATGAACTGGACGAAGATGAGCTGGCCAAAGAATTGTTTCAGTACGTTCACAATGCTTATTTTGGGATAATTTTCTGGTTTGTTCTGCTTGGGCCTGTGGCGGCATTGGCCTATCGAATGGTATTGGTTTTGTCAGAACTCAAGCAAGAAGACGAGAATGCAAAGGAGGCCCCGGTAACCTCGGTAGAAACGTTAAATTGCTTCAAGCAGTTGTTTTTCGTTATCGACTGGGTGCCTGCCCGAGTCAGTGGCTTCCTGTTTTTGTTAACGGGCAATTTTGCCGCAGGTTTCGGAACTCTGAAGTCGAGGTTATCGCAAACCAGTTACTCTGAGAACTCTATCGAACTGGTTCAAGAAACCGGGTTTAAAGCAATGGCTCTCCAAGGCGACGAAAACCCGTTGACCGCTGCCCGCCAGTTGACAGAGCGCAGTTTGTTGTTATTGATGGTGTTGATCGCTCTTATAACCTTCTTTCAGCTTTAGGGTGCACCGATATGGTGCGCCGGATGGGCTTTTCTTGTAAGTTAATTCCAATATTAAGGTAATAATTCAAAGATACTTTCATTAATTATGTAAATTAATTACAAAAAAGCACTGGTATGTCCTTCATTTTGCACTGTCCTCTGGTATCATACGGCCCAAAATTAGCGTTATCGTCTGGTTTCGCTTCGAAATCGACTCAAATTTAAGACAACAAGATCCAATATTGGCCAATCGCCGTTAATCTCTGACTAACAGGCGAGAAGACGCCTCATTCGCAATGGTGAAAATATTGGTCTTTACTTACATCAACATAGTTACCTTCAATGGTATAAAACGAAAAAGAAAGAGGAACCCAGTTCATGGCGGTTGATTCCAAAAATGACGTTGATCCTATCGAAACGCAAGAGTGGCTTGAATCTCTTGATGCGGTTTTGGAAGAAGAAGGGGTTGAGCGAGCGCATTACTTGCTTGAGCGATTGATTGACAAAGCTCGACGTTCGGGCGCACACATTCCCTACGATGCGACTACTGCTTACCTGAACACCATTCCTCCATCACAAGAAGCGCACATTCCGGGCGATCAAGAAATGGAACGTCGTTTGCGATCGTTGATCCGTTGGAACGCTATTGCGATTGTACTTCAGGCGACTAAGAAAGATTTGGATTTGGGAGGACACCTGTCCAGCTTTGCCTCATCTGCAACGCTTTATGATGTTGGTTTTAATCATTTTTTTCGGGGCGATACCGAAGATTTCGGTGGCGATCTGGTTTATTTTCAAGGGCATGCTTCTCCCGGGATATACGCTCGAGCCTACCTTGAAGGACGTTTAAACGAAGAGCAGTTGTCTGGCTTTCGTCAAGAGGCTGATGGCAGCGGTTTATCGTCTTACCCGCATCCTTGGCTAATGCCCGATTTCTGGCAGTTCCCGACTGTTTCCATGGGGCTTGGACCGATCAGTGCGATTTATCAGGCGCGGTTTTTAAAATATTTGGAAGATCGTGGTTTAACCAAAACCAAAGGCCGTAAAGTTTGGGCCTTTTTGGGTGACGGTGAAATGGATGAGCCCGAATCTTTAGGAGCCATTTCGTTAGCCGGTCGGGAAAAACTCGATAATCTTATTTTCGTCATCAATTGTAATTTGCAGCGACTTGACGGTCCTGTTCGTGGTAATGGCAAAATCATTCAGGAGCTCGAAGGCGATTTCCGTGGTTCAGGCTGGAACGTGTTAAAAGTCATCTGGGGTCGTTATTGGGATCCGTTAATTGCCCGTGACACAGATGGACTGCTGCTGAAAACCATGGAAGAAACCGTTGACGGGGAGTATCAGAACTGCAAAGCCAAAGGTGGTAAATACACCCGTGAAAATTTCTTCGGTAAGCACCCAAAGCTGTTGGAGATGGTTGCCAACATGTCCGATCAAGATATTTGGCGTTTGAATCGTGGAGGCCACGATCCAACAAAAGTTTATGCTGCTTATCACAAAGCGGTGAATCATAAAGGTCAGCCGACCGTAATATTGGCAAAAACCGTTAAAGGGTACGGCATGGGCGAGAGCGGCGAAGGGAAGAACGTGTCGCATCAGGTTAAAAAAATGAACCTGGAAGCCTTGAAACATTTCCGCGATCGCTTCAACGTGCCGATTAAAGACGAAGATCTTGAAAACGTACCCTTTTATCATCCCGGAGAAGACAGTCCGGAAATCAAATACTTGCAAGAGCGTCGTAAAGCACTGGGCGGGTATGTTCCTTCGCGTCGCGCTAAGTCGGAAGCGATTGAAGTTCCTCCGCTTAAGGCGTTCGATTCGATTACCAAAGGCACTGACGGCCGTGAAATTTCGACCACCATGGCATTCGTTCGTATATTGAACGTCTTGCTGAAGGACAAAAAAATCGGTAAGCGAGTGGTGCCGATTGTTCCTGATGAAGCCAGAACTTTTGGTATGGAAGGGATGTTCCGTCAATACGGTATCTACTCTTCGGTCGGTCAGTTATACGATCCCGTTGACTCGGATCAGGTCATGTTTTATCGCGAAGATAAAAAAGGACAAATTCTTGAAGAAGGCATCAATGAGGCAGGTGCGTTTTCCAGCTGGCTTGCGGCAGCAACCAGCTATTCGACCAATAATCTGCCAATGATTCCGTTTTATATTTATTACTCCATGTTTGGTTTCCAGCGTATTGGTGATCTCGCCTGGATGGCAGGTGACATGCAAGCGCGAGGGTTCTTGATTGGTGGTACTGCAGGGCGAACCACCTTAAATGGAGAAGGCTTGCAGCATCAAGATGGACACAGTCACATCCTGGCGTCGACGGTACCCAATTGCGTCAGCTACGATCCAACCTACGCTTATGAATTGGCATTAATCGTACGTGATGGCATGCGTCGTATGTATGAAAATCAAGAAAATGTTTATTACTACATCACGACCATGAATGAAAACTACGAGCATCCTGCCATGCCGGAAGGTGCAGAAGAGGGCATCATCAAAGGTATGTACAAATTGAAGGCGGGCGCGAAATCGAAAAAAGGTCAGGCTCGTGTGCAATTACTTGGATGTGGCACCATTTTGCGCGAGGTTGAAGCGGCCGCTGAAATGCTGAGAAATGACTGGAAAGTGGAATCAGACATCTGGAGCGTTACCAGTTTCAACGAATTACGACGTGAAGGTTTGGCGATTGACAGAGAAAATCTGTTGAATCCAAACAAAAAGCCAAAGCAATCGTTTGTCACAAAGAGTTTGGAAAATCATGACGGGCCGGTAGTGGCAGCGACCGATTATATGAAAGTGTACGCCGACCAAATTCGACAATGGGTTCCCGGAAACTATCGAGTGCTGGGAACCGACGGGTTTGGTCGTTCCGACAGCCGGGCCAACCTGAGAGACTTTTTCGAAGTGGATCGCAATTACATTACGATTGCCGCTCTGATGGCTCTTTCAGAAGACGGCGAAATCGATCGAAAGAAAGTTTCGGAAGCGTTGAAAAAATACAAAATCGACGTTAACAAACCCAATCCGCTCACTGCTTAAGCGTCGAGAAAAGAACAAATTCTGGAGAATATTGTGGCGAATTTAGTAGAAGTAAAAGTTCCGGATATTGGCGATGCCTCCGAAGTCGACGTCATCGAAGTACTGGTGAGCGAAGGGGATCGCATTGAGAAAGAAGATTCTTTGATCACACTGGAAACCGACAAAGCGACGATGGACGTACCTTCGTCCGAGTCGGGAGTGGTCAAAGAAATCAAAATCAAAACCGGCGATAAAGTGTCGGAAGGTGACGTAATAGTTATGGTGGAGTGTGATGAGGGCGAATCTAGCTCCGACGACGCATCCGAATCAGACTCCGATACTGACTCATCAGCACAGACTGAAAATGCTTCGGCTGAAAGCGAAGCGTCAAGTTCCGATAAAAAACGTTCGAACGATGAAGGCTCGAAGAAAGAAAGCTCTGGGCAATCGGTCGAGAGAAAAGTAGAAATTCCGGATATCGGTGACGCCAGCGAAGTGGATGTTATCGAGATTTGTGTTTCCAAAGGTGACACAGTCGAAGAAAACGACAGTTTGATCGTTTTAGAAACCGACAAAGCGACGATGGAAGTGCCTTCGCCATTTGCCGGTGAAGTGATCGATATTCAGGTGAAAGAGGGCGATAAAGTCAGCAAAGGCGATTTTATTGCCATTATGAAAGTAGCCGATTCAAATGCTGCTTCAAGTGATGCAGCTGAGTCTAAGCAAGAATCCTCCGGTCAGCAATCGCCAGGCAGCTCCGACATAGTTGAGGGGGACGATTCCAGTTCTGACAGTTCAGCGTCGGCGAAAAAAGCGCCGGTGCCCGACTATCCGCAGCACACTCGCAAAAAGACTGAAGGTCTGGTGCACGCCAGTCCTGCGGTTCGTCGATTTGCCCGTGAACTTGGCGTCGATTTATCCAAAGTTTCGGGAACTGGTGCGAAAAACCGAGTGGTTAAAGAAGACGTTCAAAAGCACGTTAAATACGAGTTATCAAGACCCAAAGCAACGGCAGCCAGCGGTTCGACAGCAATGCCTGAAATGCCTGAAATAGATTTCAGCAAATGGGGCGAGGTAGAAACCAAGCCGTTATCGCGTATTCAGAAGATCAGCAGTGTCAACCTGCACCGTAACTGGGTGACTATTCCCCACGTAACTCAGCACGAAGACGCCGATATCACTGAGCTGGAAGCGTTCCGGAAATCGATGAAAGACGAGGCGGCGAAACAGGGGATCCGGTTAACTCCGCTGGCTTTTGTGATGAAAGCCTTGGTCCACAGTTTAAAAGCTTTTCCCCGATTTAATGCTTCATTGGCCAATGACGGCGAAAATCTCATTTATAAGAAGTATTTTCATATCGGTGTTGCCGCCGATACGCCTGAAGGGCTGGTGGTTCCCGTGGTGCGTGATGTCGACCAAAAATCAGTTTATGACATTGCAACCGAATTGGCAGAGTTAAGTGCCAAGGCTCGCGATAAAAAACTGGGTGCCGACGCAATGCAGGGCAGCACCTTTACCATCTCGTCGTTGGGTGGAATTGGTGGCACTGCCTTTACCCCGATCGTAGCCTGGCCGAATGTGGCCATATTGGGCTTGAGTAAAAACCAGATGAAACCGGTATGGAATGGCAGTGAATTCGAACCGAGACTGATGTTACCCATGTCCCTATCGTACGATCATCGGGTTATTGATGGTGCGGACGCTGCGAGGTTCTGCGTCCATTTAGCGAATACCTTGAATGATATTCGACGGGTTTTACTCTAAAAGTTAGTTTCTGAAAGCTAGAGTGGCCGCCTGCAGGCGGCCTGCTGCGTTTTGAAACGCATAATATTTGGGAAAGTGGCGCAGCTTGCGCTACAATTCGCACACTTTTTCGCTAACGCAAAGACAATTTAACAGAGGGTCACATGAGCAAAGGTGATATTAAGGCACAATTAGTAGTGCTGGGCGCGGGTCCTGGCGGCTATTCTGCAGCATTTCGCGCTGCAGATCTCGGACTTGACGTCGTATTGGTTGAGAAATACTCGACTTTGGGCGGTGTTTGTTTGAATGTAGGCTGTATACCATCGAAAGCGTTACTGCACACCGCGAAAGTGATTGACGATGCCGAGCATATGTCTGCGCATGGCGTAAAATTCAGCAAGCCAAAGATTGATCTGGACAAAATTCGTGACTACAAAGATGGCGTGGTCGGTCAGTTGACCAAAGGTTTGGCCGGTATGGCAAAAATGCGTAAAGTAAAGGTCGTTCAAGGAACCGCCAAGTTTGCAACTGACAAGTCTCTGGATGTGACCGACGCAGACGGCAAAACTCAAACTGTGAGCTTTGAAAATTGCATTATCGCTGCAGGCTCTCGTGTAGTGAACTTACCATTTTTACCCGAAGACGACCGTATCATGGATTCGACAGGCGCTTTAGAGCTGAAAGACATCCCCAAAAAGATGTTGTGTCTGGGTGGTGGAATCATTGGTCTGGAAATGGCAACCGTTTATCGTGCTCTGGGGTCTAAAATTGATGTGGTTGAAATGGCCGATCAGTTGGTTCCAGCGGCCGATAAAGACGTCATTAAGGTGTATCAAAAATTTGTCTCCAAGCAGGTCGACAACATCATGCTGGAAACCAGTGTGACCAAAGTTGAGGCCAAGAAGGACGGTTTATACGTTACTTTTGAAGGTAAAAACGCACCTGAAAAACCTCAAAAATACGATCGCATCTTGTCTGCCGTTGGTCGTCGACCGAATGGTGATTTACTGGACGCGAAAAACGCAGGGGTTAACGTTGATGAACGAGGGTTTATTGCCGTCGACAAACAAATGCGCACTAACGTTCCTCACATTTACGCCATTGGTGATATTGTTGGTCAACCGATGTTAGCTCACAAAGCCGTGCATGAGGCTCATGTTGCTGCCGAAGTGATTGCCGGCAAGAAGCATTATTTCGATCCCTTGTGCATTCCTTCAGTTGCCTATACCGATCCCGAAATTGCCTGGGTCGGTGTTACTGAGAAAGAAGCGAAAGAAAAGGGCATTGAAGTTGAAACGGCGGTTTTCCCTTGGGCAGCCAGCGGACGAGCCATTGGTGTGGGTCGTACCGAAGGTTTCTCGAAAACCATTTACGATAAATCATCTGGGCGAATCATCGGTGGCGCAATTATCGGTGTTAATGCTGGTGAACTTATTGCTGAAGTTGCATTGGCAATTGAAATGGGATGTGACGCAGAAGATCTGGCGTTAACCATTCATCCGCATCCAACCTTGTCTGAATCGATTGGATTTACTGCAGAGGTTATGGAAGGATCGTGTACCGATCTTCCTCCGAAGCGTAAAAAGTAAATCGCAAAGACTTAATAAAAAAGGCGCTTTTAAGCGCCTTTTTTATTGGTCAATAGAAATGAATATCTATCTGTTTTCTGCCCATTTTCGCGCATCGGATGAATTTAGAGAACTGAAACACAGATTTATTTTTATTTGTTTATACTCTATGTTGTTAAAGAAAGCTCAGCTTTGATTGTCCGGCAATCGACTGAGCATTAATGCTGTTAACCGAGCATATTTTCGTCATTTAAGGTGATTTAATGGTTTTAAGACCGAATATCGATCCTGAGCAGATCCCCATGCCCGACGAAAATATTTTTCGTCTAATAAAAGCCTGTACCGATGTCGATATCGAAGTCGAAGAACTGTCGGCGATCATTAGTTCGAATGCTGTAATATCAAGCCGATTATTAAGCATGGCGAATTCGGCTTTTTATTCGTTTGAACAAACCATTGAGTCGGTTTCGCACGCCATTGTGGCTATGGGGACGGCGGTGGTGAAAAATATTACCTTGTGCATTGCGATTAAAGAATCTGTTGCACAAATCGAGTTACCAGAATTAGACATCAATGGATTTTGGAAGGATTCGATGTTTCGCGCGGTAGCATGCCAACTTTGGCTCGAAAAACTAAGTGATAAGGATTGTAATGCTCACTCAAAATCAGAGGCCTTTACCTGTGGGATTCTTGCTGACCTTGGATTTTTAGTACTGTTTATTCTGGAACCGGATAAGTCGGATCGCTGGGGATCTTTGGTCGCGAATACGCCAAAGCAAAGGCTAAAAATGGAACAACAGTTGTTCGAAACCGATCATTGCCAAATGGGTGCCCACTTGCTCTCGCAATGGGGATTGCCCTCTGTGTATTGTACTGCGATTGCCAATCATCATAATGACAAATTGTCTGATCTCTTAACTCGCTGTCTTTTTCTCGCCGACTGGAGTGTTGCACTATTGCAGAGCTGTAATAAAGCCGAGGCATTGCAAGTTTTAGATACCAATCAATCGTCTTTTAATAAAACAGACTTGTCTCTGTTTTTTAATGAATTAGCAGAAAAAGCCATTGCTATGGCGACATCGATGGATGTTGGAAATGTCTCTGAATTCGACTTGAATGAAGTTTTTCATCAAGCCAATCAGAAGCTTGCTGAAGATAACCTGAGTTATCAGGAGTTAACTTGGCAGTTGCAAAAAGCCTTGTCTGAGCGGGACAAACTGGCTCAAAAATTAAACCTTGAGCTCGAAATCGCTCGCGAGATTCAGCAAAGTTTTCAGTCAGATATTTCTTATCGTGACTATGTTGCTGCGATCAATATCCCGGCGAAAGCCTTGAGCGGTGATTTTTTTGATTATTACGAACACCGCGATGGACTGATAACCTTTTGCCTGGGTGACGTTTCTGGTAAAGGGACACACGCCGCTCTGGTAATGGCAAAAACAATCTCTTTGTATCGGTGTTTATCAAAGGTCGAACGTGACCTTCAAACGATCGTCGAATTAATTAATGACGAAATTTGCGAAACATCAATTCGTGGTATGTTTGTTACCTTTGTTGCCGGACGTTTTGACCGAAACCAAAATCATCTTGAGATTGTTAATGCGGGTCACATTCCGGCGTTGCAAGTTGGTGAGAATTCGATACGGCAAATTGAACCTCAGGGACCACCTCTGGGGGTTGTCGAGGGTGTCACTTATACGCCTGAGAACATTGTTTTCGATAATCATCGTTTGTATTTGTACACCGATGGTATTACTGAAGCGCGAAAGAGTAATGGCGATGAATTAGGTACCAAGGAGTTTGTAAAGTGGGTGGTTGAGTCAAAAAATCTGTCGTTAAAAGAACAATTGTCCTGGTTACAACGACGCTTTGAATCCGATATCTGTGCCTGGGAAGACGATTTGACACTAATGATGCTCTCGAGCCGCTGATCAGTTCTGTTTCGGTTTGGTTTCTGGGATGCCAACTGCCCCTTCAATTGGCGTGACTTTCGATTTGCTTAGGGCAGTAATTGCCGAGCCTGCTACAACGATCAAAGCGCCAAAAATGCTGATATGGTTGAGGGATTCAGGTTGAATATAGTTTGGTGCATAGAGAAAGGTTATATGCATGAATAATAAAGTGAGTAGAGGAGTGATGGCCAAGGTCGCACTAACTCGCGACGCCTCCCAGTGAGCCAGCGCTTCAGCAAAGGCGCCATAAGCAATCAAAGTATTTGCCCCACAAAAGATTAATAAATACCAGCCCAGCGTATCGAGCTCAAACACGAGACTGGCGTCGGAGCCAGGTATAAAAATCAGTGAGCCGAGCAGATACACCATGATCATGATTTGTTCAGAACTGAAGTGCATCAATAACTGTTTTTGTGCGAGCGCATAGGCTGCCCAAAGTACGCCAGCAATAAAAATTAGGAACAGCCCGACAGTGAATTGGTGCTCAGTGTTTAATAATTCATCGAATCGTTGATTAAAAAATAAAACCAGGCCAACACAAAAGGTAATTAGGCCAAACCATTGCTGAAGACGGAAGCTCTCTTTGAATATGACTAGGCCGCCGAGGAGCAAGAGCATGGGAGCCGTTTGAATCATCACCTGGGCACTCCCCGGTGAAACCCTGGACAATCCCAGCATGTAAACCAGGTAATTGCCCAGTAATCCGACGATTACGACGATAGTGAGTAATAAGATGCTTTTGCGAGAAAGTAGAGAGAGTTTTGGAAGCTTTCTTCGATAGCAAAGATAAGCTCCTAATAACAGGCCCGCGATCAGGAATCTAAGCCAGGTAATCGTTACGGCGTCCATGTAATGCAACAACCCTTTGAGCGCGATAGGCAGAAGTCCCCATAACACTGCTGTGACAAGAGATAAAAGTAGTCCTAACTTCCACTGGCCAGATGTTGTATGCATTTGGTTACACCTTCAAATCGACACGGCGGATTATGGATAATTCGTTCGATAAAAGCCAGCAAAATGTAATGGTCGGCAATGCCGACGGCAGTTTGGTAAAAACTGTGAAGTTTGACAAATCTGTATCCAAATTTTTCCTGAACGATGAAGCTGAGTCAGGTATATGCTATCTTTGTTAGCTGAATTTTACGGTTTCTTATTGTATGCATAACTTCTCACAGGAAAATGACAAAACCTTATCTTTGTTGTTAGTCAGTTTAGGCATAACCGCAATACTGATGCTGGCCGTTTTTTATTTGCCCGGTCAATCGACCCAGCAAGACCCGCTGCAAGTAGAGCTCCCGGACTTAAGTCAGGTGAAAGATATTGGGTTGCGAAAGCAGATGTTTTTTGATTTTTTGCGTCCTCTGGTGAAGCGGGTCAATAATTCCATACGCCAGGACCGTAAAACCTTGATTGAAATCATGGAGCATTTTGAAGAATCTGGTGAATTGGGACGTTCAATGAATCAGCAACTGGTGCAATTGGCAAACCGGTATCGTCTTGACTCGCCGGGCGAATTGCCAGTTGAGGCACTGGTAAACGAACTTAGACTGAGAATTAACGTCATACCGAGTGCTCTGGTATTGGCTCAAGCGGCTAATGAATCGGCCTGGGGCCGTTCTCGATTTGCTGTTCAAGGGAATAATTTATTTGGGCAGTGGTGTTTCGAGCCTGGGTGCGGAATTGTGCCGAAAGGGCGTCCAGAAGGAAAGAAGTATGAAGTCGCAACCTTCGAATCACCGCTGGAATCAGTTCGCAGTTATATGATGAACTTGAATACCTTCAGTGCGTACGAAAGTTTGCGTAAGAGACGCCAAGAGATGCTGCGAAAAAATGGCTCAATCTCTGGGATTAAGCTTGCTGAAGAGCTTGTTAATTACTCCACCCGGCGTGAAGAGTACGTTCGTGAAATTCAGGCCATGATCCGTCAGAATAGCCTTGAGTAGAATGAACCAAGGCGCTTCTTGCCTGTCAATTTCAGACGGAGTCTTATATTCGGTTGCTCTAGTCGTTAAATTAAGTACAATCTACATCTAAAGTTTATCCCTCCCGCCTTGGTATCTGGAGTCTGTAGTGAATTTTGAAAGTGAGTTTCGACAAATTGGTGAAGTTGATGTTTCAGAGATTAAGCGTTTAATTAATGAGCTTAAGCCTGAGTCCTGGAATGAGAACTCGATTCGTCAAAATGTTTATGATGTTCACGCAGATACCGAAACCATTAACTTGGCGTGGGATAGTGATTTTCGCCATGTTAACCCAACTCGGCATCCCATGCTTCAAACTTTTGCTGAACCGTTAAGGCCGATGTTTCAATTGATAGCCGATTATTATGAAAACTCGGTGCGTTGGCAGGACTATTTTCGCAAAAATGGTCACGGATATTTTATCAGGGCAAATATAGTAAAACTGATAGCTGGTGGAAAAATTAAAGAACACCGAGATAAGAATTTTTCATTAGCTCATTCCCATAGAATACATATCCCGATTATTACCAATGATAAAGTTATATTTAACATTGGTGATTTATCCATGAATATGCTCGAGGGTGAAGTTATTGAAATTAATAATCGAATGAATCACTCGGTGGTGAATGACAGTCAGCAAGATCGAGTGCATTTGATATTGGATTGGGTTGTTCCGGGTGAACCATGTTGTTGTGCTGATAAAACGCATCCGGGTATTCCATGCTCGCCACAAGCCTGCCTCGAGACGGATCGGTTGAAAATAGCTTGTCATTGTTTTTCACATACCTTACCTGCTCAGTAAGCTTCCGGAGACATGATGCAAAGAAAGCAAGAGTTGCTTCGAATTGCTCAATCTGTCTTACAACGCTTTTCGAGTGACGAGATTGAGCGACTACTTGGTTCTCCGATCATAATCGTGTCATCGCCCAGAGCGGGCAGTACTCTTTTATTTGAACAGTTACAAAAAGTACCTGGTATCTGGTCAATTGGTGGAGAAAGTCATTTTATCTTTAATTCGTTTCCGCATTTGCGGGCAGAAAATAGAGAGTTAGACTCAGGTGCTTTAGATCAACATCATGCAGACAGCTCTACCATCGAATTAATGCGGGCATGCTTTTTATACCTTGCTCGCAATCATCAAGGCCTTCCATTTCTTCATCCTCAAAATAGAGATTCAAACTCTAGCTTCTCATTATTAGAAAAGACGCCTAGAAACGCTTTGAATATTCCATTCTTAAAGGCTGTTTTTCCAAATGCCCGGTTTATTTATTTGCACCGTGATCCGAAAGAGAATATAGCTTCGATCACCGAAGCCTGGAAACTCGGACTAAGAACGGGGCAGTTTGTAACCTTTCGAGACCTTCCAGGCTGGGATCGTCAAGCATGGTGTTTTTTGTTGCCAAGAGGATGGCGTAAACTGAAAGGCCACTCTTTAGTCGAGGTTGCTACCTTTCAGTGGGTAGAAAGTAATAAAGCTATTGTCACTGAACTTGAGACAATGCCAAAAGCGAACTGGAGGAAGATTTGTTATCAGGATTTAATAGAGCACACGGAGGATTCTTTAAACAACTTATGTCGGTTTATTGGTGTTGAGTATCCAGTCGAGCTTGAGCAGCGATTAGCGCATTCAAGGACTACGATTTCACCACCCAACCCTGATAAGTGGAAAGTTTATCAGAATGAAATTCATTCTGTTACTGAACAATATGAACCGATAGTCGAAAGAATTCGTAGGCTTTAGCATCGGTGATTAGCGTGGCATTTTTTTGACTGGTAAAGTTATTGGATTGAAGTAGACTTTATCCGACGAACACAAATGAAAAAGCGATTATTAGGTATTGAGGCTTTGGCAATCGCTTTCAGAAAGGCACACTCTGTTCTTTCCTTGTTTCTTACATTGATATAGAGCTTCATCAGCACGATCGATTAAATTCATAATTTCATCTTTGGCGCGTGAGAGCGTTATTCCCAAACTGATGGATACTTTGATGCTGAGTCGAAAGTTATGCTGGTCAATGATGGTACGAATTTTTTCTGCTAAAACCTTGAGTGACTCCGTGTTTGAGTCTGTCGCTACAATGATAAATTCTTCTCCACCCCAACGACCAAAGAGATCGGCTTCCCTTATATGAACACGGATCAAATCGCTCATTTCAACAAGTATTTTGTCCCCATCGGAATGTCCGTAATGATCATTGATTGATTTAAAGTTATCGATATCCAACATTATTACACCGAAGGGACGATTGTTGCGTTGAAACCGGGACAGCTCTAACTCGATAAACTCGGTAATTCGATATCGATTCCAGGTGTTTGTTAGTTGATCGAGTCGATATAAATTTTCGAGTTCTTCTTTTTTCAGTTCAAGCTCTTCTGATGACTTGTGTTGTTTGAATACAATAATGGCAATGGTAAACATCACCATCGAAAAAGCCGCAATAAAGAGTTGCAATTGAATCAGCGATTGATTGCCGCTGAAACTGACAAAAGGCCCAAGTTGATTTGAAGTGGCGTAAACCGCTGTAGCAGCAACCAGTGTTTGAATGGTAAAAACCGTACGTTGTCCGTTATACATAATGGTAAATAATGCGACCGGGAACAGTAGAACACTGAGAATATAAACGGCCCGGGGAACTGTTAATAAATCAAATATCGTGGCAGTGACCAGGATGGAAAAAGTGGACAAAGCCAGCAGTTTGGTTTTCTGATAGTGAGTTTTAAAAGGTTCAGGATTTACCCAGCTAAGAAGTAATGGACCAAAGATCATGGCACCCGTGGCATCTCCGATAAACCAGGTAACGAATATTTCGAAAAGCTTACCTTCAGAGATGAACCCGAATGCAAATAGGGCTCCTGGACCAAGTATTGCACTGACCAAAGGGCCGGCTAAGACAGCAAACATGCTGTAAATAAAGAATTGGTAAATGGTCGTAAATGGGTAATGTGTATTGGTCTTTAACACGATAAGATGCGCCATCAACACACAGCAGATTACATCACCAATTCCATTAAATGTTGCAGCTGCAATAGCAGAAAGCGCGGCTGATATCGTCTCTGTATTGAAATACGCCCAGATATTACCAACAAAGGCCCCAAGGAACACGCCTGGCCAAACATGCTTACCTTTGTGTAATACCAGGGCTATCATAAGTCCGGAAGGGATCCAGACTGATGTGACGTTGCCAGGTTCGATCGCGAACAATTGACCAATTCTGGCAGAAACCACATAGATCAAGGCGACGAGTAGATTGTCAAAAATAAGTTGAGAGCGGGTCATTGGTTGCCATCTTGTTCCTTTAAATTAAGTGTAGACGGTTTTTAGTAATTTGGAGAAAAAGCTAAAACAACTGTTAGCGTTTAGAAAAGCAGGCTTTAAAGGCATGTGAGTAGACACTTACTAAGGTTCATTCGTTTACGGTGAATGGTGATGTTTGAATATGTGAGATAACTTGTATATGGAGCAACTTGAATCGATTCAGACTCGTGATTATCGGATCTTCAATAGAGTCGAACTGATTTCTAAGTATTGTGAAGCGATAAATAAGCAGGCTGGTTTTAAGGTGAAAAGGGCGCTGATTGCACAGCGCCCTGTTGTTTTATTTGTTGGAATATTTTTGATACAGCTGTTTGTGACGATTATTTAAATCGACCTCCCGGCCTTCGATGTAAACCGCTTCGATTTTGTGCGTCAGATGATCGAATAGATCGCCTTGGCTAATAACAAGGTTTGCCTGTTTGCCAACGTCGAGCGATCCCAACAATTGATCCAGACCTAAAATTTTTGCCGGTTCCAGTGTCACTGACTTCAATGCCGTAGAGGGAGAGACGCCGTAAGCAATAGATTGACCCACTGCAAAGGGTAGGTCGCGGACATTCCAGTTTCCCTGAATTGCTAACGCATATGGAACACCGTTTTGCTCAAGCATTGCTGGTGTATTGTAGGCGATATCGACTGCTTCATCGCTGCGATTAGGACGACCCCAAGCATGAGTGAAAACCACCGGTACGTTGTGTTGTTTTAACAGGTCGATTGCCTTTACCGCATCGAATGCACCCACTATCACCAACTTAAGGTTGTTCTTTTGGGTGAATTGAATGGTTTGTTCGATCTGGCGATAGTCGTTGGCGTGAACAAATAGAGGCATTTCGCCTTTGACAACTGGTCGCATGGCTTCCCAGCGAAGATCGATGGCCTGGTCTTTATTATAATCGCGGGCTTTATGATAGGCCTTAATTTGTTCAAAAGTTTCTTTTAAGGCTTGCAACGCTTTTGCATTGTCTTGCTGCTGCTCTTTAGCAGTACGCTTTTCCCAAAATGACTTATTGATACTCGCACTGGGCCAACTGAGGTGCATGCCTACCGAAGTTTTAACTGCAGCATCTTGCCAATTCCAGCCGTCGAGTTGCATTACTGAGGATTGCCCCCGAAGGCCACTACCAGACGGCGCTACTTCGACATGAGTAATTCCATTACTTCTGACCGTGGGAATTAATTCTGAGTCGGCATTAAAGGCAATGTGAGCTTTAACTTCGGGGGTTATCCTTCCGGCTTCGTTGAAATCTCGAGTCGCCCGTACAGCGCTGATCTCAACCAGACCCAGGGTTGTGGAGAGGCCTATCAACCCCGGATAAATATGTTTACCACTGGCGTCAATCACTTTGGTCGATTCATCTGCATTTAGTGAGTCGGCCATAGCACTGATTTTTCCATCTTTTATCAGTATATCGTAGTGTTCTTTAACACCACGTGAAACCGTGTGTAATGTAGCATTTTGGATCAACAGGTTCTGCTCGGATTTTGTTGCTGGGACCATATCGTGCGACCAAGAAGCTGTCGCCGTCAATGTGATAACACCAGCCAGTAATTTAACGATTTTTGTTGTCATGATTAGTGTGCTCCCTCGTGAGTGGAAGAAGATTGATGGCTGATTGTTTGATGATGGTCAGACGATTGCCATTGCCAGAAATCGAAATTGTCTTCGCAATGCCAGGTAGGTTCTTTTTTCATCAGATAAATTTGATGGCTGGATAGGTTTTTGGAAACACTATGACCGTTCCCATTTGATTCGGTCGATTCTTGCGAACCGTTATTACCCAGGACTTTCTGAATCAGCTGGTTTTTTTCTTCAGCCAACACTCTTCTCTGAGCTTCATCGTCTTTGTGATCAAAGTATTTACGACCGTCGATCCAAGTCTGTTCCACTTTAGCGTAAATGGACAATGGGTTTCCGCTCCAGATAACGAAGTCGGCATGCTTGCCTTCTTTTAGACTGCCAGTGTATCGGTCAACCTTTAGCTGCTTGGCCGGGTTGATGGTCACCATTTTAATGGCATCTTCGGGCTTCATACCGCAATAGTTGATTGACTTGGCCGCTTCAGTATTTAATCGGCGTATTAGATCGGGACTGTCAGAATTTACCGATACATTGACACCTTTCTCCATCATCAAACAGGTATTTCCGGGTATGGCGTCGTAAACTTCAAACTTATAAGCCCACCAGTCGGCAAAGGTTGATGCTGAAGCGCCATGTTCTGCCATTTCTTCGGCAACTTTATAGCCTTCTAGAATGTGTGTGAAAGTTTGAATTTTAAACCCAAAGTCTTCGGCAATTTTCATCAAGCTTAAAATCTCTGAAGCCACATAGGAATGCGAATGAACGAAGCGTTTGCTTTCAAGTATTTCGTTTAACGTTTCGAGGCGATAGTTTTTTCGCGGTGGTGCAGTGCGCTTCTTTTCGCTTCGGCTGAGGTCATCATACTTTTCCCAGCTGGCTTTGTATTCTTGAGCACGAATAAACGCATCGCGCACGATGGTTTCGACACCCATACGTGTTTGCGGATACCGAATGGTAAACTGATCGCCCCAGTTACTTTGTTTTACATTTTCTCCCAAAGCAAATTTTATTGAGCCGGGAGCTTGTTTAAACTTCATTTGTTCAGCGTTAGCACCCCAACGTAACTTTATGGTTTGGGCTTGACCGCCGACAGGATTGGCAGAGCCGTGTAATAACTGAGCCGTTGTTGTACCTCCAGCCAACGCTCGGTAGATATTGATATCGTTCGGGTTAACCACGTCGCCAATTTGAACCTCTGCAGTAATCGCATCACTTCCTTCATTGACGCCTTTGCTTATGGCAATGTGTGAATGTTCATCGATGATTCCGGCGGTAACATGTTTGCCAGTGGCGTCGATGACTTGATAGCCTCGAGGTGTTGATAATTGGTTGCCGATGGCTTCAATCTCACCATCGCTGATCAACAGGTCGGTATTAGTCAGGATTCCCGCTTTTTCCGAGGTCCAGACTGTGGCGTTTTTGATATGAATGTTTTTTTGGCCGGGACGCTGTTTTAAGCCGAACGCGCGGTTTGGTGTTGTTAATTGACTGACGTACTCTACAGAAGAGGACTTTTGCTCCGACTCTTTTTCTTCATCAGAAGTGATTGGTTGTCGGTCGGTGGCGAAGGTGATTTTTTCTGCTTCTGGTGAGACATAAAAGCCGGACAGTCGCTTGTTAGTCAGTCGACTACTAAATCGATAAATTCCCGGAAGCCCCTGTTTAGAAAGATCCGCAGTAAATCTGAGCTCATCGTCTGAGTAATGAGTCACTTTGATTTCTGTTTTCTCATCACCAGATCCAAAGTGGCCCTTGAGCGAACCATTGGAACGGGTTATTTCCAATGGCAAACTCTGTAAACCAACAGGAAGGATGTATTGGCCTTCAAACTTAACCGGATTAAGCGGTTCGAACTCTTTTAGTGTTCCTTGTAAGTAAACTTGTTTAATATTGCCTTTGTCGAACAGGTTGCCGTCGGTAATGACGAGATCCGCCATCATTCCGGCCTCGATTTTCCCTGCTTTCGTAGCGATCCCGGCGAGTTTGGCTGGTGTGGTCGTTAAGGCTGCCAAAGCATCTTTTTCAGATAAACCGTGTTTAACCATGGTTCGAAGGGTTTTCCAGAATTCTTTGGTGTCTTTAACACCACTTTGAGTAAACGCAAATGAGATGCCATTTTGTGCCAGCACGGCGGGGTTCGATGGTGCGCGTTCCCAATGGCGCAATTCGGCAAGCGACACATCGAGTTGAGATTCAAAAGATGACACATCAGGTTTGTCGGGAAGACTCACCGGATGGATTAGCGGACTATTAACTTTTTTGATTTCGTCGATCCGGCTGTATTCGTGCCCATCGGCCAAATAGGCGACACTTATTTTATAGGGACTGAACAAGCTATGCGCTCGCAATAGCGATAAATGGTCGTCAGGATTAAAGACCAGTCCGACGGATTTTAATTCTGACAAACTTTCCAGTGCGGCATTGTACTCAACCAATTCGCCAGTCAGTAAATGATCGGTTTTTCCTTTTGCGTCCTGATACCAGCGAGCATCGCTCAGGGTTTGACGGATCAAAGCCATGCTGCCCATAAGTGACGAAGGATAAGATTGTTTCGAACTTCCTTTATCAAATGAGCCGAAATGACGGCTGTTGGCACGGTAAACAAGCTCATTGGGTAATTTTTCGGCGAGCGAAACGGTCACCGACTGGCCCTGAAAGATTCCATCCTTTTTAGCCGATTGCACTGCTGTAAAACCATTGTTCAGGTAACTCTCTGCTTCACTTTTTGACGGTGCAAACTCGTTGACCCAGTCGATTTCGGCATGGATTGCTTCATTCCAGGCTTTACCGCCACTGCGATCACCCTTGTATTGGGGAGGCTGTCCAAATTTAAACTCGGCTTTTCCTTCACCAAATACATAGTCACTGTATGGATCGATGAAACCGGGATAAACAAAGTGTTCAGAAAGGTCGATGGCTTTGGCTCCAGCGGGGACCTTTCCATTTTTCTTTACCGACATGATACGTCCGTCATCGATGATTAGGGTTGCGTTTTCGATGGTTTTGCCGGGTTCGGCGATCACTGTTGCGTTAGTAAAGGCAATTTGGTTGGCGCTACGATCATGGAGCCCATACACATGGCTGGTTTGATCGGCCTTAACCAGTTGACAGCTCATCACTGCCAGTGTTGCAGCGACGACTGAATGGCTGAGTTTATTCATTGAATTTTCTCTCAAGGATTGCACAAAGCCCATAAGTTTCGCACACAAATGATGCCATCGCTATCGGCCTTGAGCTAATGAAAATAACGGCTAAGTGATTGATCTATAATGCTTAAGTGACAATCATTACTTGGATTACATACTTTTTTACAAATATCTAGCTGGCCGTGTGACGGGTTAGTCAGGCCAAGTGCCAGACGCCGGTTGGGTAAATATGGGGAGCGAGTGCCAATAATAACGACCCGAAGAGTTATCGGGGGCCGTGCAGTTAATTCGGGAGCGGCCCTCGGGTGGATTGACCGAAAGCGTTATGGCAACGCTTTTCTCAGACCATTTAATATTTTTTATCGCTTCTCCGTTGAAGAAACAATTGAACTGAGACGGTTGAAACGGCAAAGTCGAAAAGTTGAGTTGGTACTCCCGGTTCGGCTTAGAGTGAACCGGATCATAACTATTTTGGTCGGTGACAGGCATGGCCAAGCTGTTAACTTTTAGTTCGAACTGCTTCATAGAAGCATAAGAGCCAGACATGGAGAATCTTGGTAAGGCTTGCGCTGAGCTGAATTGGGATGCCGGGCCTGAAAACTGTGTAAGGGCCCAGTACTGATTTTCTTTTAAGTAATGGGCAATGCCTAAACCGTATTCGCCATAAGGGTAGGCAAATAACTTCGTGTTGGACTTTAACATTGTCTTTAATCGGTTTTGTGACAAGTCAATTTCTCGCCTGGCGGCTTGACGGTCGAGTCCTAGCAAGTGGGCGTGGGTTTGAGTGTGGTTGGCAATGGTAACTCGATTGTCGTGCAATGTTTTTATTTGTTGCCAGTTCATCATCGAGGCGTACTTTTTATCGATTGGTTCCGTCGAGATAAAAACAGTGAATGGCATTTTATATTGCTTTAATAAGGGCCAGGCATGATTAAAAATCGACTCATAGCCATCATCAAAAGTTATGGCCACACTTTTGTCTGGCAAAGCGACACCGTTTTTAATTTTTTCCAGCGCTTCGGCTAGATCCAACACTTGAAAGCCATTGTGATGCAAATATTCCAGATGTTGTTCAAATTGTTCGGGGGTCGTGGAGGTCGCTGCGGGCGTTTCTGTGTCGATATGATGGTAAAGTAATATGGTCAGTTGGTTAATGGCAACTGATGGTGAATTGCTTTGATCGGTATTTTTTTCTGCGTAGCTGAGCGAGCAAAAAACAAAAAGTATTGCGAACATATACAGTTTGAAAGATAAGTGTCGACAAATGTTCATAGTGTCTGCCTGCTGCGAAATTGTCATAGGTTATTTATTCTGAACAGTACCTGAAAGGGTGCTATTGAACCTCTACCCATTGGATTGTTTTACTGCTTCGTCGAAGGGTTAAGATTATCACCTAGACGAAGGAATTCAAGATTCGAGAAGTTTGCTACCAGCTATTAGTTGGATTATGCAAGTTGGCATTTATCTGAAATATTTTTTATCCGAGTCGGAGTATACCTATATTAACGCCGGAACGCGTTTTAATTTCAAATTGTCCTTGTTGTGGCGATACATATTCTAACCGGGGCTGAACACTATTCTGTGTTTGGCGTACAATCCCTCGTGTCGAAGACTGCAGGTTTTCTTGATCTCGGTCAAGTCGCCGGTATGGGTGATCGATAACATCATCATTATCGTAATTCAGCAGGCTTAGAGTCATGTACCATCACCAATCAATTAAGTGGGATGAACAACTGATTAACCGTTATAACGTGAGTGGCCCCCGCTACACATCTTATCCTACGGCACTGGAGTTTGATCATTCGATGGATGAGCAATCCTACATTCGTACATTGAAAAACCTGGATCAATCGGTGCCGCTTTCTTTGTATATCCACATACCGTTTTGTTGGCATGTATGTTACTACTGCGCCTGCAATAAAGTGATCACTCGTGACTATGGGCGCGTTGAACCCTATTTATTGGCATTGGAAAAGGAAATGTCGCTGATTTCTCAACAACTGAGCGATCAACGAGTCACTCAGGTACATTGGGGGGGAGGAACACCAACCTTTCTTCGACGAGAAGACCGGCAACGTCTCATCGACTTACTGCGTCATTACTTTCATTTTGATGACGACGGGGAGATTGAATTGTCCATTGAAGTCGACCCTCGAACAGTGACGCCTGACGATCTTGTTGCGCTAAGTCAGCTTGGTTTTAATCGGTTAAGCTTGGGCATTCAGGACTTTGACCCAAAAGTTCAGAAAGCGGTGCACCGAGCGCAGTCTTTTACCGAGGTTCAACAGTTGGTGGAAACTGCCAGACAGCAAGAGTTTGAATCCATTAGTTTTGACCTGATTTACGGATTACCGCATCAAAGTGTCGAAAGCTTTAAGCGAACACTTGATAAAGTTATTAAGCTAAAGCCAGATAGGTTATCTGTGTTTAATTACGCGCACTTACCGCATCGTTTTAAACCTCAGCGTCGCATCAATGAAAGTGATTTACCGACAAGTAAAGAAAAGTTGAGCATCTTCCAGCTTACCGTTGAGATGATGCAGCAAGGAGGTTACGTCTACATTGGAATGGATCATTTCGCGTTACCCGACGACGAATTGGCGATCGCTCAGAAAAAAGGCGAGTTGCACCGCAATTTTCAGGGGTATACGACACGAAAAGAATGTGACCTTATTGGGCTTGGAGTATCAGCAATCAGTTCAGTGAACAATTGTTACGTGCAAAGTCATCGAACACTGAAGGAGTATCAAGATTGTCTTTCTGAGAACCGGCTAGCGGCCTGGCGTGGAATGAAACTGGATCAAGATGATGTTATTCGAAAAGCCGTGATATTCGAGCTTATCTGCAATTTTGAGTTGGATATTGTGCGCTTCTCGAAACACTTTAACATTGAATTTTGGCATTACTTTAAATCTACAATGTCCCAATTAGAAAGTTTGGCCGATGACGAATTAATCCAATTAAGTGATGATTGGTTGCGAGTTACCAGTAAAGGACGATTGTTGGTGCGAAACGTTTGCATGGCATTTGATCGCTATCTGGGCCAGAAATCAGGGAAGTTGATTTATTCAAAAGCCATTTAAAGTCCGTTTGTTGAGTACTGTTTGGATTTTCTTTGGTGTGATTGGGTCGAATACGATCTATAATTGTGGCCACCTGTTGGCTATGAGTAAGATTGAGTGACCCTCCCAGAAAACGGCAGAAAATTTGAGGTAAAATGTCAGTCGTGCAGTATCAGTCGGTTGTGTTTGCCGGTTATGCTCGCCGAAACAGACATTGAGCAACTGGATGCGATTGTTCAGCGAAGTCGACCCTTGAGGAAAGGTGAGCACTTGTTTTCTGGTGGCGATGATTTCGAAAGTGTGTTTGCAATCCGCTCAGGAAGTTTAAAGTCTTACACCATCAGTGAAGATGGTATCGAACAGGTTACCGGCTTCCATCTTCCTGGCGAGATTGTGGGATTGGATGCAATCAATGGAGGCCGACATCCCAGTTTTGCAAAAGCACTTGAAACTGCGGCTATTTGCGCCATCCCATTTGAGAAATTGGAACCTCTTGCCCGCCAAATGCCCGGATTACAGCAACAATTGTTTAAGGTCATGAGCCAGGAAATTCATGAAGATCAAGAGCTTATGATGTTGTTAAACAAAAAGAGTGCGGACGAAAGGCTGGCCGCGTTTTTAATCAACCTATCTCAGCGATTCGGCCGAAGAGGGTTATCTTCTGCCCAGTTCAGACTAACCATGACCCGAAGCGACATCGGCAATTATCTTGGTCTGGCAGTTGAAACGGTAAGTCGCTTGTTGACCAAGTTTCAACAGAGCGACTACATTCAGGTTAAGGACAAAGAAATAATTATTAACGATCCCAGCGCACTCGGGAGTCTTGCAGGCACCAAGTGCCAATTTGAGAAAACAGCTTAGTCAATATTCAAGAATGGGACTGATATTTCGTTCGTGAATCGGTTGTCTTATTGTTTACGGATGTTCAGATATCATCAAACAATCGTTATGGTAGGTGGCTCGAGGGACAATAGATGCCCCTCATTGTTGCGATTCGGTAAATTAGAATCCGAGTTTCAAGAATATGCCGTATAAGTCTTCTTCAATCTGGTATTCCCAAACGCCGCTAATGGCAAACTGCTCGGTAATGTAATAGCTTACTTTTGCCGAACCGCCTGTTTTATCTTCCTCATCGTTGTCCCAATATCGAATCATGTCGTATCGGGCTTCGGCGTTAATTTCCCAGTCTTTCAGAAACCTCATTGAGTAACCAACGCCCACGGTCTTGTATTTGGAGTTGTAATAGCGATCAAAAACATCTTCGTAATCAACCGCTTCAATGCGTTTTCGCCCAGCAAAGCCATAAGCGGAAGCGCGATCATTAATCTGATAAACATAACCCAGAGTGAATCCTTCGAAGCTGAAATTGGAAGGTCTTTCAAAGGAATCTTCAACCTCCTGTCGTTCCAGAGTCATTAATACATTGTTATCGAATCGATAGCTGAAATTAATTCCAATTCCTTCTAAATCGAAATCTGAGGCTCGATCGCTCGGGATTGTGGCGTAGCCAATTTCTAGATAGTTATAAGTCGGGTCAATTTCGTTGGCGTAGCTGGTGGTTAGTGCGAAAGCAGTGGCAATTGCAAGTAAAATTCGCATTTTTCCCTCAATTATATTGTTTAATTTGACTTTAAATATATACCATAAGGCCTTGATAGCAAAGTCAAAGTTACCTGTTTTGTTTGTATTTTATCGTATTTTTGCTGCTATACTGTGGCTAAAGTTGCCTTAAGTTTAAATTAAAACGTACGTTGGCGAGTGTTTAATGAGATATTGGGAGAGGTAGATGTATCTCACAAATGGAACTTTAAGCCTGTATATTGAACGAAGGTGCATGTAATATAATTACTTAAAACGGCATTGATCATGCTTGAGTCTGGATCGGAGATTTTTAAATGAAATCAGTAGTTTCCTTCATAAAAATATGCCTTCTTGTAATTTGGGTCGCGGGGTGTAGTGATTCCAACGAAACATCGCAAGAAGATTTATTTCCACCTAATGAGCCTCCATCGGTTGTTTTGCCAGTTTTTGCTCTGGCTACTGAAGGTGAAACGTTCAGCTTGGCGCCTGAAGTTATCGATGCCGATAGTTCGACCTTTACTTACTTATGGAGCCAGATCTCTGGTGTTTCTGTGACCGTTAATAACCCGACGGCGGAAGTACTGAGTTTTCAAGCTCCAGCTGTTGATGAAACACAATTGGTCGTTTTTGAGTTAACTGTGACCGATCGCGATGGCGGCTCGGGTTCGGCATCAGTCGAAATAGTGATTGCTCGGGATGACACTGGCGTCATCACAGGAAAGGTCGTCGACGCAATCTCCGGTGATCCCGTTGTCGACGCAACTGTACGTTCAGGAGAGCAATCTCGGGTTACCGATAGTGAAGGTAATTACATAATTTACGATTTAACCTTTGATCCAAGAACGGTGGTAAATGCTTATCACCCTGACTATGGGGACCAATCAAGAGTTATTTCGGTTTCGCAAACCGAAAGAGATGTCAAGGTCACCATTTCGATGACCCCATCTGTTGAACTTTCATTTGAAGCCAATGATGGTGCAGTTTTATCGATATCAGGTTCAAGCTCCATGGTCGATATTCCGGGTGGGGCACTGGTTGATGCCAATGGCGATGAGTACAGCGGAACGGTTAATGCGAAAGTTACAGCAATCGCTCCTTCTGACAATGTTCGATATCTCTCAGGGGATTATTCAGTCGCTGGTCCTTTGCCGATAGAAGCTTTCGGTGGATTATCCGTTGAGCTAACTGATCCGTCGGGTAACCCTTTACAGTTGGCATCGGACGCAACAGCCGATGTTCGTATTGAATTGGGAACGTCAAACAACTCTCCACCTGGCACGGCAGCTGTTTACGTTTACGATGATACTCAAGGGATATGGACTGCTAATGGAAACTTCAGCTATGCCGGAAGCTACTACGAAGGATCAGTGGATACTTTGGGCGTTCTGGCCACCGGGTTCATGTACGATCGTATTTCAATTACCGGGTGTGTTTCTGATCTGTCGGGTAATCGAATTAGCGGAATTACCGTCAAAACTGAAGGAACAGACTACAGCGGAACAACTCAGACCTTAACCGACGACAATGGAAACTTTAGTATTTTTGCGAAGCAATCTTCGGAAGTCACTTTATACGCAAGCAAGAACGGCACGTTATCGAGCACTAAGCTAGTACCCACTGGATCCGTCGATATTGATATTGAGGAATGTCTTTTCTTAGAAGAAGGCGTCATTCGGATTCAGCTGACTTGGGGCAGTGGGCCTTCCGATCTTGACTCGCATCTGATTGGGCCTGATTACCACGTTTATTATGCAAATAAAGGTAGTTTGAGCGAAGCTCCTTTTGCTCAATTGGATGTTGATGACGTCACTTCTTTTGGCCCAGAAGTTATCACTATTACACAGTTGGAAAACAATTCGGAATATGCCTATTCAGTGTATAACTTCAGCCGCACGTTTGATCCCGGAATCACTGGGTCGCCCGCGGTTGTTGAATTAAATCTGGATGGAGACATCACTGTTTTCACCCCTCCTGGTGGTGAAGGTGATAATCTGACCTGGAACGTATTTACCCTGGTTGTCGATGGCCGAGGCGAAATTACGGTAAGGACGGATGCAACCTGGTCTCCGAACGCTCCTTCTTTGTAAGTCGATACAACAGGGTGCTCATTGGAGTACCCTGTTGTTGATTATCTCAATAGAGTTACTCTACGCTCGTCGAAAAAATTAGTACCATCAAGCACCTTGAAAGGTTAAGTCGAATAAGATGAAGATTATTACGCTCGGTTTGTTGTTTCTCAGTTTCTTATTCTCTTCACGGATATTGGCAGAACAAACACGATACACCTGCAAAAACTTTCGCACCTTAGGCTATTCCATCTCCTGGAGCGGTGACTTACAAGGCGCGGCAGTGGGTGAGCGTGGAGGCCATTACTGGGCGTTCAATGGACAGAGCATTGTGTTCAATATGCAAACCTCGTTTCGAAAAGACATAGGCCAAGTTTGGTTTGCGCACCCTGAAACGGACATTACCTATAGTCCAGGAAACGAATATCAGTTAACGCTGGGTAAGAAGAAGTCGGCCGATCATGCGAAATTGCAAATAAATGATCCCTGGTTCGAAGGCGTAACTTTAGCCAACGCCGGCTATTTAAATTTTTCGACTCACTCGTTAAGCCCGGTAGAAAGTCCGTGTCTTCAGGGCGAAGGTGAAGCGACATTCATCGATGCAGATACAGGTCAAAAAGTTATTCTTAAGCTTCAATTTGCGATCGATGTTTCTGGTAGAAAGTTTCGTGGTTAGTCAGGTGAGTAATCGAACAGCAGGCCAATTAATAATTTAAGGTTGTAAATATTGCGTCGACCAACGTCCTTCTTTATGTGTGTATAGAAGTCGATGGTGCAATCGATGTTCAAGTCCTTGCCAATACTCGATAGAGTCGGGCTTAATGCGATAACCTCCCCAGTGTTCAGGTTTTTCGATGGGTTTGTTGCTGTAAGTTTTTGTCACTTTTTCAAAGTTTTGCTCTAAGGCCGCTAAAGACTCGATGGTTGCGCTTTGTTGAGATGCGATGGCGGCAAGCTGGCTGCCCTCAGGTCGAGAGTAAAAGTATGCACTTGAGCGCTGCTGACTGACTTTTTCAACTTTGCCTTCTATTCTAATTTGTCGTTGAAATTCGGACCACCAGAAAGTCGCACTAATGTAGGGATTGTTTTCTAACTCTTGCCCTTTACGGCTATTATAATTGGTGTAAAAAACAAAACCATTAGCATCGTATTCTTTTAGCAGAACGACCCTGTTTGAAGGACGGCCCATTGCATTTACTGTTGCGATACTCATACCACAGTAGTAGACCGGGTCATTTTCTTTGGCAGCGGTAAACCAGTCTTCAAACAAAGGAAAGGGATTATCTTTGGGCGCTTGTTGAATGTTCATGGATGCTCTCTCAAAGTTGAATTGTTTAATGGTGTTGATGCATCGTTTGCTTGTCCGGGTCTTGCTCGTGATGGTCATGTGAATTGCCATGCGAATTTATGGAATAAAGTGACCAACAACCCATTGCAATCATGAAGCCGCCTAACGTGATTTTGACAAGCTTCCGTCGCAGCCATTGGCTGACACGTGTGAATCCAATACCCATCATCATCAATGGCCCAAGAGTGCCAAAGCCAAAGGCTAGCATAAATAATATACCTTTTGGTACACCGCCTTGGGCAGTAGCGATTGCAATTGCGGAATAAACCAATCCACACGGTAACAGGCCCCAAAGCATCCCCGAAAGGGTGGCTTGGAATCGAGATCGCGAGGGATTCAGTTTTTTTGTTAAGGGCTGAATCTTTCGCCACGCTTGAGCACCGACTTTTTCTAAAAGGAGAATGCCATTCCACCAGCCCAATAGATAAATGCCCGTTGCGATCAACAAAGTGGCAGCCAAAGCTCTTAACACGATTAAAAAGCCCAGTGATTCGCCAATCGTTGAGATAAAACCTGCCAAAGCTCCCAGTAAGCAATAGGTTAATACGCGGCCAAGGTTGTAATGGAGTGTGGTTAAGGTTGATTGCAGAAAATTTTTATTTTTTGTTGCGAAAGAAAAAGCGGTTACGATCGTTCCGCACATGCCGACACAGTGCAGGCTGCCCCCCAAGCCAAGAGCAAAGCCGGTGATTATAGTTTCAATCATTTGAATTTGTCTTATTTGATTTAATAGTAGAAAGCTTTGAGCGATATTGCTTGAATAATACTAGGAAGTCTTCCTGATTTCGGTCCAAGGCAGTCAATGGTACGAACAAATCTGCACCCAGATAATGTTTCAGTTGATGCAGGCGAGCTGCAAACATTCCTTTCAGTCCATCAAAGATCTGACCATCGGCCGCTTTCCAATGTTCAGAATCCTCTTGAAGAAAACTGGTGTCGTCACTGCGAAATTGTGCTTCGAGAAGTGCAACATGCAACAAACTGCGGTACTCATGAAATAAGCTTTTCGCCAAACGTGGCGCAATATTTCGAATCATAGGTGCCCGATCCCATACTTTAATTCCGAAGTAGTGCAGCTCGGTTTGCCCCTGACCCTTATTAACTTGGAGCGGAACAATATCGATGATATTTTCCCAATCCAGAGTAATGACGCCAAATTTGTGATACCAGATCAATCCTTGTTCATTTAACTCAAGACTGATGGGCGGTTCCTGCCATTTGAATACTCCAAACAGGAAAAACAAAAAACCGAACAGCATGAGTATGTAACCCGGGAGTTTTATCTCGAACTGCTGAAGAATCAGGGCAGAAATAATAGATAGTAACCCAACCAATGAGAAGGCCAGGTGGTTCCGTCTGGCAATCGGTTTAAATTGCAGTCGCTCAATCATTGTCTTTGTCTAGAGTCGTATCGTTACTTTTTGTTGAACTTTCGTCACCAACAGGTGACTGTGCCGAGTCATCATCAAATAATATTTTATAGGCAGGTGAGTCAAGGTCAGAGTACTGATCATTTCTTACCGCCCAGACAAAAGCAGCAATTGCGATGGCAAGTAACAAAATTGCCACAGGAATCAGCCAATACATTACTTGCATGTAACGGTAACCATAGAGTTCATCATTGTGTGATCTTAACCAGTATTCTCAAGAGTCACAACTTATGGCATCAGTTTATTGGCGTAAACGCAGAGCGTTAAGAACCACAAGCAACGAGCTAAGTGTCATACCAATGGCCGCTAACCAGGGGGGCACCCAACCCATCGCAGCAAACGGAATTGCCATCAGGTTGTAACCGAGGGCCCAAATGAGGTTTTGTCGAATGATAGTTTGTGTCTTTTTTGCGATGGTCAGAGCCTGGGGAATCGATGTTAGAGCTTTGGTTGTCATTACCGCATCGCCATTGATTTGCGTAATGTCGGCGGCGGTATCAATCGCTATACCGAGGTCCGCCTTAGCCAAAACTAACGAATCATTGATACCATCTCCGACCATAGCAACGATTCTCGAATTAGATTTTAACTGCTTGATAATTTCGGCCTTTTGCTCTGGGCTCTGATCGCCATAAACGTTTTTGATACCCAGTTGATTGCCAGCCAAACGCGCATTGTTGTACTGATCACCGCTGACGATTGCTGTTTCAATGTTTTGCGATTTTAACTGGCGCACGGCTGCCAATGCCGATTGTTTTAGTGGATCGTGAAATTTCAATTTGGCAGCGGGTTTATCATCAATGCTTAAGTGAATATTGACAAACGAATCTGGTATCTGCTGTAAGTCTTCAATGCCACAAAATTCGGGCTTTCCAATGCGATAACTGTGTTGTGTGTCTCGACCAGAAACACCGAGCCCGGCATGATATTCAATCGATTGAATATTTAAATACTCGTGAGGCTCTGAGAGAATCGCATTGGCGATAGGGTGGGTCTGATGCCGTTCTAAGGTTGCGGCAATATTTACGATGGTTTGTCGTGACAAAGAATGATCAAGTATTTCAATGTTCATTAACTCGAAGGCTCCTTCGGTTAAGGTACCTGTTTTGTCAAACACAACCGTATCGATTTCAGATAAGGTTTGTAGAGTATGCGGCTTGATGGCGAGAAGTCCGCGTTTACCCAGGTGATGCGCGCCCATCGTGAGTGCTGTCGGTGTTGCCAAAGACAACGCACAGGGGCAGCTTACAACCAGTACGCTGATGGCAACCCATAAGGCTTTTTCACTATCGATTTGAAGCCATGTAATAAACACCAGTGTGACAATAAAAAGAATGCCAAAAACAAACCAGTGCGCGATTTTATCGGCCAACAGTCCAATGGCTGGTTTTTCAGACGTGGCTTGCTCGGTCATTTTTTGCAGTGCTGCGAGATAGGTAGACTCGCCAATGGCAGTGGTTTCTAACGTCAGTGTTTGTGATTGGTTAACGCTGCCCGCCAAGGCTCGATCGCCATTCACTTTTTTTACCGGCTTGGATTCTCCGGTTAATAAAGATTCGTTCACATAGCTGTGTCCTGAAATGATCTTTCCGTCAACCGGAATGGTTTCACCCTGACGAATAATCAATTGATCACCTGCCTTAATTTGATGCAGTGGAATATCCACGGTCGAATCGTTTTCGAATTTAGAGACGGATAAGGGTAAAAGTTGGCGTTGAGTCTGCGTTGCCATAATTGCTTTTACTCGTACGCGATGCTCCAGATATCGGCCAACGAGTAAGAAGAAAATAAACATCGAGATAGAATCGAAGTAAACCTGACCACTGTTGGTTATTGTTGCGTAGACGCTGGTACAGTAAGCCACTGAAACAGCAATGACCACAGGCACATCCATAACCAAATGTTTCTGCTTAAGCCCAAACCAAGCGTTGCGAAAAAAAGGAAATGCGGAATAGAAAACAATGGGCGTAGCAACCAGACCACTGACCCAGTGTAAAAATGATTGATGCTCGCTTTGCATATCATTACCTTCGCCAATGTATAGACCAAGGGCAAACATCATGACCTGCATCATGCCAAGACCGGCAATGCCTAGACGAATTAGATAGTTACGATTTTCTTTTCTTACCGATTTTTCGTAATGGTTTTGTTGGAATGGGTACGCTTTGTATCCCAATGTAAGCAGTTTTTTGATTAACTCGCTAAGCGACGCGAGTTGATCATCCCATTGAATGGTCAAACGGTGGGTCACTGGGTTGACTTGTACTTGAGAAACACCCGGTTCAGCCAATAACCGCGATTCAATTAACCAGCTGCACGCGGCGCATGTAATTCCCTCGACTCCCAGCTCGGCGGTTGACAGATCATTGCTATGTCTGACAAACGTTTGTTGAATGATGGCATCATCCAGCAATTCTAGATCGCGCAACTCTTGTGGAATCAGTTCTTCAGGCTTAACCGATACTTCGGTTCTGAACTGGTAATATTCATCCAGATTATTTTGAATAATGGTCGAAGCAACAGCCTCGCAGCCATGACAACAAAAGTTGCGAACTTTTCCACGCCATTCGAGAGTTATGTTCAAGTTGTCAGGAATGGTTTCATGACAATGAAAACAAAGCTCGGTCATTGCGCCTCAATCGAGGAAGTTGGTGACTTTTCCGGGTGCCAGCGATCGAGAATTTCCCATTGGTTGTCAGGCGGGTACAGTCGCACTCGATAGTTAAAAGCACCCAGCGTTACATCTTTAGCAATAAATTGGGCGTCGCTGCTACGTGAAAGTGCCAGAGTAAAATCTTTCGACTCATGAACCGGGTGCTGCATAAATAAGTAAATAATGGGGTAGTCAACAGGTTGCGAGCTGGTGAGTACGACTTGCTTTTCTTTAACTTCAAGTGTGAAGCTTAATTCGAGTTCAGCCGCTTTTTTTTGTCGACCAATAGATTCATTTATCGCCAGCCCTTCCTTGTAATAATTTGCTTTAACTAGGCTGTCGGAATTTTTGGTGGCAATAATGATGGTCGCTATGCCAGCTATTACGACCGAGCCTGGCAGAGCGATTAAAAACCACGGCCAGAATTGTTTGTACCAGGGTTTGGTGTCTTCATCTTGGTTTTGTGTCATAGAAACTCTCTAAAGCCGTCGATCGTTACAATCGACCTAAAGGGCGACCGATAAATCGCGATTCGTTGGTTAATTGAATATCTTCATTATCGATGGACTGCACCGAAAAATAGATGGTGTTCGATGTGGCCTTTAAATCACCTGGATCGACAGCAACTCGGTAAGTCAGCGTTTTCACTTCGCCGGCAGCAATTGTAAATTGCGTTTTACCTTTAACGGACAGATCGGTGAGTCCCTCGACCGTGAGTTGATATTGATGTGGCGTTTGATCCATATTCGCGACCTTAACCGTGTAGATATTTTCGATCAAACCTTCGTTCGTTTCGACAAATAGCCGGTTTCTATCGCGAATAATATCGACCTCGAGTGGAGTTCGAATACTGACGGCAATAATAAAGCCAACAATCATCGCCAGCAGCAGGCTGCCGTACAAGAATGTTTTGGGACGCATAAGACGCGTCTTTTTGCCCTGCATCGAATTCTCAGTTGAATATCGAATCAACCCTTTGTCGTAACCCATTTTATCCATGACATCGTCACAGACGTCAATACAGGCTGCACACGCAATGCATTCGTATTGTAATCCGTCGCGAATATCGATGCCCGTTGGGCACACATGCACGCATTGCTTGCAGTTGATGCAATCGCCGAGGCCTTTCAAACGGTATTCATCGTCGTTCTTTTTACGATGGCCTCGTGATTCACCACGCTTTTCGTCGTACGCGATTACCAGGGTATCTTCGTCAAACATGGCGCTTTGAAAGCGGGCGTAAGGGCACATGTACAAGCATACCTGTTCTCTTAACCATCCCGCGTTGCCGTAGGTCGCCAACGCGTAGAAAAACACCCAGAACATTTCCCATGGTCCGAGATTCCACTCGATCAAATTTACCGTTAATTCTTTAATCGGTGAGAAATAACCAACAAAGGTGTAACCGGTGAAAAGTGCGAACGAGAGCCAAAGAAAGTGTTTGGTGGTTTTTAAAAAGATTTTGTTGGCGTTCCAGGGTTGTTTGTCCAGCTTCATTCGCTGATTGCGGTCTCCCTCAACAAATCGTTCAATCCAGATAAAGGTTTCAGTCCAGACGGTTTGAGGGCAGGCAAAGCCGCACCAAAGTCGTCCGGCGAGAGAGGTGAAGAAGAACAGAGCGAAGGCTGCAATGATGAGTAACACCGCCAGAAAGATAAAATCTTGCGGCCAGAAGGTAATACCGAAAAGGTGGAACTGACGTGCCGGCAAATCAAGCAAAATGGCTTGTCGACCGTTCCAAGTCATCCAGGGGCCTAAATAGAAAAAGCCTAGCAGTGCCCAAACGGACAGCACTCGAAGTCTTGCGAAAATGCCATGAACCTGGCGCGGATAAATCTTTTCTGCTTTGACGTACAGGTCGCGGGTACGTTTGACTTCTTCAGACTGCTTAGACATGTCGAACCTTTATTGAACTGAAATCGGCGATCAGGGAAATGGTCGCCGATACTCTATGACTTTACTGCTCGGATTGATTGCCTGCGTTGTTGTAAACCCATGCGGCAACAAGGTGCAGTTTTGCATCACCCAGAATTTCCTGGTGTGCCGGCATGTTGCCCTGTCGACCATTACGAATGGTTCGGGCAATAACTTTTCTGGAACGGCTGTAAAGCCAGTCGTCGTCGGTCAGGTTAGGTGCTCCCAATTGTTGGTTGCCTTTGCCATCAGCACCGTGACAAGCGACGCAGTTTGCAGCAAATAATTCCTTACCTTTAGCAATCTCTCTTTCTGGTGCAGGGCGGCCAGACAAAGAGGTCACATAACTGGTGAGGAAAGTTATCTGTTCCTCGTTCAATGTTTGATCGAATGCTGGCATCATTCCGTTTCGCCCATTGATCAAAGTGGTTTTAATGTCGCTTGGTGTTCCACCGTACAGCCAGACGTCGTCAGTCAAATTGGGGTATCCGGGCGCACCCGCAGCATCACTGCCGTGACAGGCGGCGCAATAGTTAAGAAAAATTCTTTTTCCCATATCCATTGCTGTTTCGTCGTTGCCAAGCTGTTCAATTGGCGTGCCCAGATATTGCGCAAAAATAGGGCCGTACTGTGCTTCTGCTTGCGCCACTTCTTCGTCCCAGGCTTTTTCTTGAGTCCAGTCAAAGTAACCATTCCATTTTCCGAGACCGGGATAAAGGATGAGGTAGCCGATACTGAAAACCAGGGTGATGTAAAACATATTTAACCACCACTTAGGCATTGGGTTATTGTACTCTTCAATACCATCGTATACGTGGCCGGTGGTTTCTTCACCGTTGTCTTCCATTTTGCGAGTCAGATGCAAAACGACAAAGCTGCCGATGATCATGATGGCAACAATTACGATGATCCACCAACTCCAAAAATCACTCATTTTTTTCACCTTGCGTATTATTGTGTCGAGAACCCTTCATTGAATGATCGACGCCATCATCTTCTTCATTCAACGGCATCTGTGCCGCTTCATCAAAGCTAGACTTACGCTTTTTCGAATACACCCAAATGACAAGGCCAATAAACAGCACCAGCAAGAGTGCTGTTTCGATACCACGAAATAAATTAATGTCCATAATCGTCTTATTGATTTGCCGCATGTCCGAGGGACTGCAAATAGGCCACGACTGCGTCGAGTTCGGTTTTGCCTTCGACTTCCGATTTAGCATTGGCAATTTGCTCATCGGTGTAAGGCACGTCGAACTGCTCTTTAAATATGCGCAGTTTTTTGGCGGTTAGCTCAGCATCGATTAAATTCTCCTGCAGCCAGGGGAATCCGGGCATGTTGGACTCAGGAACCACGTCTCGTGGATTTATTAAGTGAGCTTCGTGCCAGGCATCGCTGTATCGTCCACCAACCCGCGCCAAATCGGGACCGGTACGCTTTGAGCCCCAAAGAAACGGATGTTCCCAAACGTGTTCTCCTGCAACCGAGTAGGGCCCGTAACGCTCGGTCTCTGCCCGAAATGGGCGAACCATTTGTGAGTGACAAACGTTACAGCCTTCGCGTATATAAACGTCACGCCCTTCCATCTGTAAGGCCGTGTAGGGCTTTAAGCCTTTGACTGGCTCAGTGGTTTCTTTCAGGAAGAATAATGGAACGATTTCTGCCAGACCGCCAAAACTGATAACGATCAGAGTTAGAATTCCCATCAATCCAATGTTTTTTTCAATGGTTTCGTGTTTCATTGTTCTCTCCTTAAGCGACTGCGGGTTCAGCGTTAGCGGCAGTACCCGGCTTAGGGGCAAAAATAGTTTTAATCATGTTGTAAGCCATGATGAACATTCCGCTTAAGAACAGTGAGCCACCTAACAGACGAATCGCGTAATAGGGGTATTTGGCCTCCAGACTTTGTACGAAGGAATAGGTGAGAGTGCCGTCGTCATTAAACGCACGCCACATCAATCCTTCCATGATGCCAGCAATCCACATCGCAGCGATGTACAAAACGACACCCACAGTGGCAATCCAGAAATGCCAGTTAATTAATTTCACACTGTACATTTGGGTTTGGCCAAACATACGAGGCAGCATGTAATACATGGCGCCAATCGAGATAAAGGCAACCCAACCGAGCGCGCCTGAGTGTACGTGTCCGATGGTCCATTCGGTGTAATGCGACAGTGCGTTAACCGTTTTAATTGCCATCATCGGACCTTCAAAGGTCGACATGCCGTAAAAAGAAAGCGACACGATCAGGAACTTCAAAATTGGGTCGGTGCGCAGCTTATGCCAGGCGCCAGAAAGCGTCATGATTCCGTTGATCATTCCGCCCCAGGAGGGCGCCAGTAACACCAACGAGAAAATCATTCCAAGAGACTGTGCCCAGTCGGGCAATGCTGTGTAATGCAAATGGTGTGGCCCAGCCCACATGTAGATTGCAATCAAAGCCCAGAAGTGGACGATGGACAAACGGTACGAATAAACAGGGCGTCCAGCCTGCTTTGGGACATAGTAATACATCATGCCGAGAAAGCCTGCTGTGAGGAAAAATCCAACCGCGTTATGCCCATACCACCATTGAACCATCGCATCGACGGCGCCCGCGTAGGCAGAGTAAGACTTGGTCAGGGTTAATGGCACCGCGGCACTATTAACCAGATGCAGGATCGCCACAGTCAAAATAAAAGCGCCGTAGAACCAGTTGGCGACATAAATGTGAGCACTTTTACGTTTCATAATGGTGCCGAAAAAGACGATGGCGTATGCCACCCAAACCAGAGCAATCAGGATGTCGATGGGCCATTCTAATTCTGCATACTCTTTACCTGAGGTGTAACCCAGAGGCAGGGATATAGCGGCTAGAACAATCACCAGTTGCCAGCCCCAAAATACGAAACTGGCGAGAAAATTACTGAATAAGGGGGCTTGACAGGTGCGCTGTACCACGTAGAGAGAGGTACACATCAAGGCACATCCACCGAAGGCAAAAATTACGGCGTTGGTGTGCAATGGACGTAAACGCGAATAGGTGAACCAAGGCGTGTCAAAATTGAGCTCAGGCCATAGCAGTTGAGCAGCAATAATGACGCCTACAGTCATACCGACAATTCCCCAAATTACGGTCATAACAGCGAATTGCCGTACCACCGTGTAATTATAGGACGGTGTGCTTGTCTCAGTCATATTTGGTTCCAAGTGTATAAATTTAAAGGTTTAACGACGATGTGATTTTGCCTGCAACAAAATTAGAGAAGCTGATTTAGATCAAATCAAGCTAACAAAGTACCCCAAATGAGTCATCCTGCTGCAGAAAATTCGATTTCTAAGGCTTTGAGATAACATCAGAATCTCAAGCCAATGTTACGTGACGTAATTATATATTAAATTTTTGGTTGCAGCGCATCAAAATAAAAAAAAACGCCATTTTTTTCCAGTTTTTTCGGTAGTAGGGTGGAATGCTGCCTTCGATTGTTCGGTGTCAATCTTCTGTTTAATTATTGAACTATAATTTTGACTGGGGCAGTAGTCCCAACAGATCGAACCGTTGAATACCGGAGGTGAATTATGAGTTTAATGAAATATCAGCCTTGGTCGATGTTTGATCAATTGCATAAAGAAGTTAATGACCTGTTTGACCGTCGTATTGAAGAGCAGTCCGATCCCTTTTCCCTGAGTCAAAATCAGTGGCACCTCGCAGTAGACATCACCGAAACAGCAACCGCTTTTACCGTGAAAGCTGACATTCCCGGGGTTAATCCCGATGATATTGAGGTGTCCACTGAGAATGGGCGGCTGGTGATAAAAGGCCAGCGCCATCAGGAAATGGATGAAAATCAGGACGGTGTGCACCGGGTTGAACGCAGTTACGGCAGCTTTTTCCGTTCGTTTTCATTGCCGGACAATATTGATGTTGATGCAATATCCGCGAAGTCGGTGCATGGCGTGCTGGAATTGACACTGCCAAAAACCGATAGCTCGACCGCCCGTAAAATTGAGATCGGTTGATGATTTAATGTCGCTTCAGTGTCGAGAACATCAAGGGAGGTGAAAATGTCTTATCTAGAAGAGTTCAGTCAAAGTTTGAAAAAAGCCGCACATACAGTACAACAAGGGTGGCATCAGTTGGTGAATTCGGCGTCCAATGCCATAACACATTTTAAACAGAGTCCGGAACAGCAAAAGCTCAATCAAGGTGTTCCGTGGGGTGTTCTGTCATGCGAATTGGTCGATGAGCCAGAAGCAATCAGCCTGACCATGGAAATTCCCGGAGTAAAAGAAGACGACCTGGAAATAGAAGTTAATGGCCAGCTACTGACGGTACGAGGTCAAAGGCATTATCAACGTGAATCTCGTGATAAAAATTTCTTGCTACAAGAACGGGCGTTTGGGTCGTTTTCGCGTCAATTCATGTTACCCGAAAAGGTCAACACCGACCAGGCAAAAGCCACTTACAAAGCCGGTGTGTTAAATGTGATGATTCCCAAGTCAAATCAGACGGAAAATGTGCGAAGAATTGTGGTATCTCATTGAGTCATTTATGCGGGGACTTCCCCGCATTTTTATATTTTCCCGGATAGTTGCAAATTGACACTCATTTAGGCATTGTTGAGCCCATCTTGTAATGGCTACGAAGGCGTTTTTAAAGCGCGATGGGCGGAGCAATGTTCGAAAGTAAATTACCCGATGTGGGCACAACGATTTTTACCACTATGTCGCAATTGGCGGCTGAACATAATGCGATCAACCTGTCGCAGGGTTTTCCGGATTTTGATGGGCATAACTATCTGCGACAGCGCGTTGCCCATTATATTAATCAAGGCTTGAATCAGTACGCTCCAATGAGCGGGCTTCCTGCACTGCGCGAGCAAATTGCCGCGAAAACTCAACATTGTTATGGGCGCCGGGTTGATCCCGATTCTGAAGTCACAGTGACCAGCGGCGCGACAGAAGCCTTGTTTGCAGCTATTCATGCGGTAGTGCGAGCGGGCGATGAAGTGATCGTATTTGATCCTGCTTACGACAGTTACGATCCTGCTGTTCAGCTAGCAGGTGGCGTACCAATTCATTTGCCACTCAATCATGCGTTTTCGATCGATGTTGAAGAGCTGGAACAAGCAATCAATTCGAAGACACGATTGATCATTATCAACAGTCCGCACAATCCGAGTGGCGCTGCACTATCGGAAGATACCTTACGACAAATCGAACAATGCGCTGAGAAGCACGATTTGTATTTAATCAGTGATGAAGTCTACGAACATATTATTTTTGATGATGAGTTGCATCAAAGCGTTAATCGTTTCGAATCATTGGCCAGCCGAAGTTTCATCGTCAGTTCTTTCGGTAAAACCTTTCACACGACGGGTTGGAAGGTAGGCTATTGTGTCGCACCGGCCAATCTGACGACTGAGTTCAGAAAAGTACATCAGTATTTAACGTTTTGTACCGTGACGCCTATTCAAGCCGCTTTGGCCGACATGTTGGAAAAACATCCGGAACAATGGCAACAGTTATCCTCATTTTATCAGGGCAAACGTGACCATCTTCGTACTCAACTGACGGACTCAAGGTTTAAGTTGTTGCCTTGTCAGGGAACCTATTTTCAGTTAGTGGACTTCTCCGAAATCAGTGACAAGAGTGAAGTGGAGTTTGCGCATTGGATGACGACGGAAGTTGGCGTTGCCAGCGTACCGATTTCGGTGTTTTACCAGCCGCAAAAAGAACAACACCTGGTGCGGTTATGCTTTGCCAAAAACGAATCCACATTAACAGAGGCTGCCAAAAAGCTATGTCAACTTTAGATTCATTTGAAGTCGCTTGTGTTCAATACGCACCAAAATGGCAACAGCCCGATGAAAACCGGCAGTGGCTAGCTGAGCAATTTCGTGACTTAAAACCGGTCGACTTGATCGTTTTACCAGAAATGTTCGCGTCTGGGTTCAGTTTAACCGAAGAATGTATCGAGCCGACAGACGGTGAAACGCTGCAATGGATGAAATCACAGGCGATGGCCCTCAATGCTGTATTGTGTGGCAGTGTCAAGGTTCGAGAAAAGGATCAGGTATTCAATCGATTGTATTGGGTACAACCGGACGGCGACCAGCACCATTACGACAAAGTTCACATGTTTGGCAAAGAAGACACCTTGATTTCTTCGGGTAAAACGCGTCGTTTTGTGAATTACAAAGGGCTACGCTTTATGTTGCAGACCTGTTACGACTTGCGGTTTCCTGTGTTCAGCCGTAACGACATCGACTATGACGTATTGATTAATATTGCGTCCTGGCCGAAACCTCGCATACACCATTGGAACGCGTTACTGAAAGCTCGAGCCATAGAAAATTTGAGTTATGTCATCGGTGTTAATCGTGTTGGTGACGACGGTAATAACTGGCAGTACGTCGGTGAGTCTCAAGTCATTGCCCCTGATGGTGAAGTCATCGAAAGAGCCGATTACGATTTAACTCAAATTTTTTACGCCTCCCTCAGTCGTACTCGGCTGCAAGAATTAAGAAAACAATTTCCGTTTCTGCAAGACAGGGACGCCTTTCGACTTGAAATAAAATAGCTCTTACGGTCATCATGGCATTGTCTGATGCACCGATTGCTCCATTCGCAAACTTTTAGCGTATACAGGATTTATGCGCTGACATTGGGTTTATCTTTGTCAGCAGTTCACACGAGTTTGTATGCAGTTTATTGGAGACGTCGATGGCATCTGTTGAAACATTACAACGCTCGAAGTTCGATTTCCAGTTAGGGGCGGCGACCATTCGAATCGATAACCTACGTTTGCGGACCTTTATCGGTTTTAATCCAGAGGAGCTGATTAAACCGCAAGACGTGGTCATTAACGCAGCGATAAAGTTTGACGCCACTCAGCCTGCTCAGTCGGACGATGAAAACGAGACGCTCGATTACAAAGTCATCACTAAAAAAATCATTCACCATGTGGAGTCTGGGCGTTTTCGATTGCTGGAGAAACTCAACGCCGACATTTTAAGCATTGTCATGCGTTACGAAGCTGTCATCGAAGCCGAAGTGCGTGTCGACAAGCCGCACGCGCTGAGATTTTCCGATTCCGTTTCGGTGACCTTGGCAGCGACGCGATGAAAAAGGACAATCGGATGATTTCGTCAGCGATTGTTATTACAGGCGGAGCGCAACGACTTGGTCTGCGAGCTGCTTTAGCACTGCACTCTCTCGAGCATCCAGTAATTGTAACCTACCGTCATCGTCACGACAGTGTCGATAAGCTCGAAGCGAAGGGCGTGCGTTGTATCCATAGTGATTTTTCACAACCCCACGCGCTTGAAGGTTTGATTCATTACTTGCGGGCGGAATGCAAGTCAATTCGTGCTTTGGTGCACAACGCCTCCGAATGGTTGTCTGAGCAAAACCACGATGATCGTGAAGCGGTGTTTGAAAAGTCAATGAATATTCACGCTAAAGTGCCTTATCTTTTAAATTTGGGATTGCAACAGTTGTTATTAAAAGATGCAACCGATGCCGGTCCATCCGACATTATTCATTTGACCGATTACGTGGTCGAACGAGGCAGTAAAAAGCACATTGCTTACGCGGCCAGCAAGGCTGCTCTAAATAATTTGACGTTGTCGTTTGCTGCCAAGTTCGCTCCCTTGATAAAAGTCAACGCAATTGCTCCCGCCATGTTGATGTTTAACCAAGATGACAGTGAATCGTATCGCAAACAGGTGCAAGAAAAAGCGTTATTAAAAGTGGCTCCTGGGGCCGACGAAGGCGTGAGAGCGATACAGTATCTTCTGGAAAGTAAATACATAACGGGGCGCACATTAAGTTTGGACGGTGGTCGTCCTCTGGTCAGTTAATTTTTAAAACAGGTTTTGGTGGAGAGCATGTCAACTCAGTTTAATACTCAGGTAAATCAGGATAATGAAGACAATGCTATTGCGTTCGAAGCAATGCGGGTGCGCGATGCCCTGATCAAACACGGCTTGGAAACGCCTCTGGTTGCCAATCCGATGGATAATGATGCCAAGTACCAGTCCATTAAGCAGTCAATGAGTGACATCATGGTGGCGTTGGGTTTGGATTTGAACGATGACAGTTTGAATGAAACGCCACACCGTATTGCCAAGATGTACGTCAAAGAAATTTTTTGTGGGCTGGACTACCGAAATTTTCCGCGCATTACAGTGATCGAAAACAAAATGAACGTTGAAGAGATGGTTAAAGTGTCTGACATCAGTTTGACCAGTACCTGTGAACACCATTTCGTTACCATAGATGGTGTCGCTAAGGTCGCATACATTCCAAACGAGAAAATTATTGGACTATCCAAGATTAACCGCATCGTTCGGTTTTTCGCCCAGCGACCTCAGGTGCAAGAGCGAATGACGCAGCAGATCTTAATTGCACTTAAAGTGTTATTGGAGACGGAAGACGTTGCTGTCTCGATCAGCGCAACTCATTACTGCGTTAAAGCTCGTGGTGTAATGGACGCCAATTCAAAAACCGAAACAACGGCACTGGGCGGCTGTTTCAAGGACAGCCACAAAACGCGAGCAGAGTTTTTAAGATAAAAACAGGGTGACAAAAAGCCGTTTGACTAGTGGGTTTCGAGAGCGCTGAAGTCACCGGGCTTGACAGCGACAACATCGCAGCTTAAATCTTCGAGCAGTCTTTCTGCGGTGCTGCCCAGTAAGCCCGATCGGTAAGTGGTTCCGACAACGATTAAGGCCGCGTTTGACTTTTCCGCCTCCGTTTCTAACGCTTCCTCTGGGAATCCTTCCAGGAGTGCAACCTCATTGTCAGACAACTGATGTCGATCTTTGAGAACCTCTAGCTGAGACTGGTGTTCTTGACGTATTTTATTCATCAAGGCCTGATGATCGTCGGGCGTATCGATGACAACAAATTGCCCCATCACTCCAGTAGAGGCCGTACTGTTCATAACGACTTCCCAGCCGGTAGGGTCGAAAACATGACACACCTTTAACGGCAGGTTTAAGTAAGTGCTCAACTCTTTGGCTTGTTGAATGATAATATCGTCTAAATGACTCTCCTGGCTCAGTTGATGCGAAGGATCGACTGCAGCCATTACACAGCTCGCGTCGGACCAGTGTTTGCCTTTGGTTAAAAGCAGAGGTTGCTCGCACGATTTGAGAAGTTGATAATCACTGGGTGTGAAAAATATTTGCTTAAGTCGGCTGTGTTCGGCGGCTTGTTTTATCACCAGATCAACATTCAACTTTTCGGCAGCGTTCATAATGGCCTCGTAATAGGGCTTATGCCACTCAACCAGAGTCGAATATTTGATGTTGTCGTGTTGAAATTCTTTTTGCAGTGTCTCAAGCCGAGATTGATGAGTCTTTTTGATCTGTTTGATGGCTTGTTCCAGACTTTCCGGGTGCAGAATCAAATTAGACGCAATGCTTGCATGATAGTCGCAAATGTATAAAGTCACTTCCAGCGCTGTGTGGTCGGCGAGTTGCTGTATTTTACTCAAATGCCGATTATCGTCTTGCTCTGGATTAACGTTTACCAGAATTTTTAAACTATCCATTTTCATGGCTCCTTAAATGACTCATGTTAATACCTTTATTATCAGCTTAGCTTAAACCTCAAAATTTTCAGGTTTCAGCGCCAAAACTTCGCCTTTCAGACGTGCTAATACACGCTCGGCGGTATTGCCCATGAAAGCCGCGGTTAGTCCTGTTCTACCGACCGTTCCCATAACCACCAATTGGGCCTGAATGCGTTCTGCGGTCAGAGGTATTTTTTCCTCGGGAAGGCCTTCAATATTGTGAATGTGCCGATCATTAAAGGGGTGTTCGGCGATAAGTTTTTGCATCGACTTAAAATGAAACTGGTTGACTTTGTCTTTCAGTCCTTTTAAATCAATTCGGGGAAAATCTTTGGGTATTTCCAGTTCGGGACTGACGTGTGTGTTCACCAAATGCGCTTCGACATTGAGCAGCTCGGCAAGAAAAAGAGAATACTGTAGAATAACGGTATTCAGTTTTTGATGCTCCGAGCATTCTGTCGTAGGGCAAACAGCACCCAGTATGGCATTGCCCGGGTGCCACTTTTCATCGCGAACCAATAAGAGTGGCGAATGACAGAATCGTAATAAGTGCCAGTCGGTCGGCATAACGAATGGGTTTTCTGAACTGGCATCGCTGGAGATTCTTTTAACGGTTAAATCTATCGGATTGTCCTGGGTAAACTCAACCACCGCCTGCGCCGTTTTTTTATGCCATACCACGATACTTTTAATGGTGACACTTTTGGCTGCGAAAGACTGCGCGATTTTTTTGAGATAGGATTCTCGATTATCAATGTATTGCTGGCGCAGTGTGTTTCTGTGATCTTTGGCAAAAACCGTGGTTAATTCCAGAGCGGGTTCATAAATGGCGCTGAACAATGTGATGGTAATCGGGCCATTTCGAGCAAATAACAAGGCTCGTTCAAGTGCTGGTTGAACCGGCTTTTCTCGTGTGATGACGACCAATATCTGTTGCGGTTTTTTCATAATCCCGTCCCCATCCTATATTGTGGAAAATGGGTAATGCAATGATTATCAGTATGCCACCGACTTAGTTGCCGGTATTGACATGGATCAGTCTATCTCTAAATCGAGTGCAATCGAGACATGGCAGCCATTGTCGAGTGCCAAATCCAGAGAGCTTTTGAGTCGGGTGCCAGCAATCAGATGCCTTTAGTTCGTTTTTCGCTTCTCGATGGGTATAATCTTCCAGTTAAATTAATTAGAACAATACTTTTTAGGTTGGGGATGTCATGAACAGGATGCAATGGGCTGCTGTGTTTTTGCTGGGGCTGGTTTCGGGGTGCAATCAGAACAGTGCCGAACCGGACCAACAAATTCAGGTCGAGACAGCGGCAAAAAAAGAATCGGTTTGCAAAAGCACAACGGTCAGCCCTGACGTTCGAAAAACTCAAAGCTCCGACTCCGGGCTTGTTTTAGAACATTTTGATCGGACGGTTCGGCCACAAGATGACCTGTACCGTTTTGCTAATGGCAACTGGTTAGCGAAAAATCAGATACCGGACGATCGCTCCAACTTCGGTGTGTTTTCCGCTCTGATTGAACAAGCCGAAACAGATTTATGTTCAATTATCGAGTCTGTCGCAAACGACGTGTCGTTGCAAACTGGATCCCCGGAACAAAAGGTTGCTGATTTATACAATAGCGTATTAGACACCGAGATCTTAAATCAACGGGGCATCAAACCGCTTAGACCATATATTGATGAAATACGGGCGATTAATAACAAGAAGGCGTTGGCTCAATACTTCGCTATAGTCGCCAAGCGTGGCGCATCGTCGCCTATCGCTATTTACATCAATAACGATGCCAAAAAGCCAACCGAATATATTTTGTATATGACGCAGTCTGGATTAGGGCTGCCGAATAAAAACTATTATTTAGACACCAGTCCGAATATGCAACGAATTCGAAATGCTTATGTGAAACACATGAGTCGCATGTTCGAGTGGGTATTGGGCCATGCGGATGAACCCAAAGCGCAATCCATACTTCAACTGGAATCATCACTCGCTGAAATACATTGGAATCAAGATGACAATCGAAACAGTGAAAAAACATATAATAAAAGAACAACACAGGAATTGGTCAATCTGGCAAATGATTTTAGTTGGCACCATTTTTTTCAAGGACTCGGAGTCGAACAGTCGCAACAGCTCATCGTTCGACAACCAAGCTATATTTCAGAGTTTAATGAAATCTTTAAGCAAACTTCATTAGACGACTGGAAAGACTATTTAACCTGGCATCTGATTTCGGGAAATGCCGGACTGCTCAGCGAACTTGTCGATCAGGAAAACTTTTCATTTTACGGGAAAGTGTTGCAAGGTACGCTGCAACAACCGCCACGGTGGAAGCGAGGCGTAGACGCTGTAAAAAATTTGTTGGGAGAGGTAGTGGGCAAGGTTTATGTCAAAAAGCAGTTCAAGCCTGAAGCGAAGCAACGCGTATTGACAATGATCGAAAACCTTCGCGAAGCGTATCGTCAGAGTATCGTTGAACTCGACTGGATGAGTGATAAAACAAAACAGCAGGCGTTGGATAAACTCGATAAGTTTCGCGCTAAAGTCGGTTATCCTGATAAATGGCGTGACTATAGCGGCTTAAGGATTGAATCCGGAAAGTTACTCGAAAACTATATGGTTGCCCGGGCATTCAATTTTGATCTGCACTTATCCAAGATGGGCCAGTCAGTTGATCGTGATGAATGGTTTATGACACCTCAAACGGTTAACGCTTATTACAACCCGGTGATGAATGAAATAGTGTTTCCCGCAGCAATATTACAACCGCCATTTTTCTCGATGGCAGCAGACGATGCCGTCAACTACGGTGGTATTGGTGCGGTCATTGGTCACGAAATGGGCCATGGTTTTGATGATCAGGGAGCGACTTACGATGGCGACGGGGTTCTGCGAGATTGGTGGAGGGCTCCCGATAAACAAGCGTTTGGCAACCGAGCGCAACAACTTATCGAACAATACAATCAATTCGAAGTATTGCCGGGTGTGTTCGTTGATGGCGCCTATACTCTGAGTGAAAATATCGGTGATCTGGGAGGGCTTTCGGTAGCCTACAAGGCCTATCAACTGTCGTTAAACAGTAACAGCGCTCCGCAGTTAGACGGCTTTTCTGGTGAGCAACGATTCTTTTTAGCTTGGGCACAGATTTGGGCTCGACAGTATCGTGAAGCCGAGTTACGGCGTCGTATTAATGTCGATCCGCATGCGCCGGGTGAATATCGCACCAATGGTGTGGTGCGCAATATGTCGGAATTTATGTCGGCGTTTGATCTTCAACCCGGTGACAAGTTGTATTTACCACCAGAGAAGCGGATTCAAATCTGGTAAGTTGATTGGATTTAGGTCGCGAGTGTTTTGACGTTAGCTATCTCAACCTGTTCGTTGACCTTTTTTCGGAACGACCTATAATCGATGGTCCATGAGTCAATGAAATGCGTTAACCCGCGCTTTTTCTCATGACTTGTTTGGAATTAAATATATTAAAAAACGGAGATAATATTTTGAAGAAATTGATTGTGTTAACTATTGCCGCTTTTGTTGCTTCGGCTGCACAGGCACAGACTCAAATCACTGAAAAAGATATCAAACAAATTACCGATAAAATCGATCAAGTGGTAGTGACCAAAGATCTCGCTGTTTTAAAACAGTACCTTCATCCCTCAGCTGAAATTATTGTTGATATGGATCCTGCACCAAACACCGGACAACAGCAGATTACCTATGAGCAATACATGCAAGTGATGCAAATGGGATTACAGGCGATAGAAAAGGCCGATGTTAAAACGGAAATTTTAAGTCTGACAATTAACGACGAAAAAACGGAAGCAATGGTGGAACAGGAAACCACGGCAACCATGTTCGTGATGGGGCAGACCATCAAAGACGTTTCTCGGGCGAAAGTGAAGTACGGGATTATAAACGGTCAGATAAAAGTGTTGATGTCAAAAAACGAAACCGTTAGTTCTACCAAACTGTAATCGATATGGGCAGGCTGAAAAACGCCTGTCTTATTGTTCCAATATTTTTATGGTGAATTTTACAAAGTCGCCAGAGGTTAAAATTCCCACGACTTTAAAATCATCCACCACGGCAATACAACCGTGTCGATTTTTACGGAAAAATTTTGCAGCGTCGATTAGTGGTGTTTCAGGGGCAACGGTTATTGCCTTGGTGTCTAACACATCCGCTATGGTCTGATCTTTTTCGATAGTTTCTAATTGATCCAGGCCTTTGCTGTTAATTACTTCAATGGCGTTGGATAACACGGCTTTTTGAGTGAGAACGCCTTCGAAATTGTCGGTTTCTGCATTGACCACAGGGATATGTCGGATACCGTATTCTCGCATGGTCGAACGCCCGATAAATAAACTGTCGGTGTCTTTCAGGCAAACCGGATCGATGGTCATAAAGTCAGCAACTCGATACATAAGCTTTTCACCCGTCGTTTAAATGAAATCCTACCTTTACTTATAGATCGTCCGTGGGTCGAAGACAAATAAAAAAGCCCGCACTAGGGCGGGCTCAGTTTAACTAAGTGGCAGTTTTACTGATATCCGATAAGAACAGCAATAACCAAAGAAATAGAACCTGCGACCAGCAATTTTAGAACCAGCGGCGCAATAAAACGGAACCATTTACCGTAAGGAATACCACACATACCCAAAATGCCCATTAAAACAGCATTGGTCGGAACGATCATATTCATAAATCCATCACCCATTTGAAACGCCAATACGGCAACCTGACGAGACACGCCGACAATATCGGCTATAGGCGCCATTATCGGCATGGTGACATAGGCCTGCCCGGAACCTGAGGGAATAAAGAAGTTTAAAACACTTTGAATGAATAACATGCCAACAGCCGAAGCTTCCGCACCTACGCTGGACAACGGTGTGGCGAGTCCGTTGACAACCGTGTGCAATACCTGGCCATCACTGAGTAGCATTTCAATGCTGCGCGCGAAACCGATGAGCAGTGCGGTGCCGGTCAGTTCCGACGCGCCAATGGTAAAGGTTTTCGCTGTGTCATCCAGAGAGGTGCCACTGATTAGCGAGGTAATAATCGCAAGTACCAGAAAAATGGCGCCCAGCTCGATGAAATACCAATGAAACTCGGCAATACCGTAAACAATAACAACCAACGCAACCAGAGTGATCAGCAAAATTGCCATGCGCTGTTTGGTCATGACCGGGTAGTCGGTTGGCTCAGGAGGCTGAGCTTCCGAAATACCGTGAACCAGGCTATTGGTCGGATCGAGTCGAACCTTAGCCGCATACTTCCATAAGTGATGAAAACCGATGATCAAAAAGGGCACAAACAATACCACACGGAACCACCAGCCCGAGGTGGGCGGCACTTCGGCAACATTCTGCGCTACAAGAACGGTAAATGGATTTAAAATCGCCGTCCCGTAGCCAAGGCCGTAGCCAATAACCATCGAGCCGACAGCAGAAATGGTATCCATTTTCAGGGCAACACAGAGTGAAATAAGAATCAGAACCAGCGGAATGTATTCTTCAGCCATACCGATGGTCGTCGAACCCAACATAAAGGCCAACATACTCATAAACAACAGCAGAGCGGGGCGGTGCGAAAAGCGGTTCAATACTTTCCCTAACAATGCATCGATGGCGCCGGTTGAGCGTAAAACGGCAATCGAGCCTCCTATAATAAGCAGGAAAAAGATAATGCCCTGGGCTTCTCCCATAGCCTTGGGAACCACAGTAAACAAATCCCAGATAGGGAGATGTTTTTGTTCTTCCAGTACTTGGTAAGTCCCGGGTACAACGACTTGGTTGCCATTGGCGTTGGTGGTCATTTCAAAAGAACCGGCGGGCAATATCCAGGTCAGGATATACGCCAGAACCATCATGGAGAAGAGTAAAACGAGAGTGTGTGGGACTTTAAGTGTTTTCATTGTCATGTCTTGGTTTTGTTATTTGATGGCAATTTTATCGCATTTTATCTGAAAAAAACTCGGCAATTTTGCCGGTTTTAATCGGGAGAACGATTCAGTGCACATTTTGCATTGATTTGCTGATGACGGGTGCAAAAACAAAAGAGAGAATCGATACGTCTAACCTGGCCCAGACAAAGTCGCTCGATAACAAGCTGTTGGTCATAAATTGTACTGAAGGCTGGATATTAACCAGATAAACCCGAATTCCAGCATTTTAAATC
>JBPEWV010000146.1:0-13055 GCA_052032335.1 Pleionea sp.
CCTGTAGCATTACTGAGTTCTGTTTTAAACAACACTCCGATAGTTGCATCGCTCATTCCAACGATAAATAAGTGGTGTAGAAAAAAGGGATGGAGCAATAGCTATTTTCTTTTGCCCTTGAGTTATGCGGCGATTTTAGGTGGAACCTGTACTTTGGTGGGCACCAGCACCAACTTGTTGGTGTATGGATTTATTCAAGAAAGTCAATATAAGGATGCGCTCGGTTTTTTTGATATCGCCTTGATCGGAATTCCAGTCACCGTTGTTGGCATTTTATATTTACTGATTTTCTCGAAAAGAATATTAAAAGAGAGAAACAGTCCGAGAAAGTCACTCGGCAACGTTCGAGAATACAGTGTTGAAATGCTGGTTAGGTCAGACAGCCCGTTGATTGGAAAAACTCTAGAGCAAGCCGAATTAAGAAGTTTGCATGGACTTTACTTAATAGAAATTATTCGCGGTAAACTGGTGATGGCTGCGGTTGGACCTACAACGGTTTTAGAGGCGAATGATCGGTTGGTATTTACCGGTCTGGTAGATTCGATTAGTGATTTAGTCGACCTGCCGGGGTTAGAGATAGCTGAGAAACAAGTTTTTAAGCTGAGTGGTGATACCGGTCGAGCGAGATTGGTAGAGGCAGTTATTGGTCAACACAACCCGCTGATCGGATTAAGCGTTAAACAAGGACGATTTAGGAAAAAGTACAACGCTGCGATTATAGCCGTTGTGAGAAATGGTAAGCGTTTAAAGTTGAAAACCGGCGATATAATCTTACGTCCCGGTGATACGCTCTTAATGCTTGCTCGTAGAAGCTTTATAGAGCAACATCGATACTCTCGTGATTTCTTGCTGGTTAGTGGGTTGGATGATCTACAGCTGGAAATTGGAAAGCACGCAAAGTGGGCCTGGTTAAGCCTGTTTTCTCTCGTTGGTTTGGCTGTTTCAGGCTGGGTACCCGTTGTCGTTGCAGCTTTGATATCGGCATCCCTTATGATTATAACGAATTGCGTTACGTTTGAGCGAGCCAAGCAAAGTCTGGACCTCCAAGTTTTACTGACCATTGGCATGGCGTTCGGTATAGGGAAAGCTCTAATAAGTACGGGGGCTGCAGATATACTGGCACAATCCATCTTAGGCGCGTTTGGTAACCATCCTTTTGCTCTACTAGTCGCGGTATTTTTGATTACTCTGGTACTGACTGAAATGGTGACCAATAACGCAGCTGCGGTAATTTCATTCTCCCTGGTTTCCGGAGTGGTCGACGCACTGGGTTACAATTTAATTCCTTACGCCATAGCAATTATGATTGCGGCATCGGCTAGCTTTCTTTCGCCTATGGGCTATCAAACCAATCTTATGGTCTACAGTGCGGGAGGCTATCGTTTCAGCGATTATTTAAAGTTGGGACTTCCGTTGAGCTTCCTGGTTGGTTCAATTGCTTTGAGCTTAATCCCAATATTTTGGCCTCTCAAATTGTAAAGAGTCTCGGTTGATGCTTTGAAAAGATAAGCCCTATCAATTTTTTCAGGGCTCGAATATAATGTCAGCTTATCAATAGATTTTGTTAGAAAGGGATTTTAAATGAGTCAAAAGTCAGTCCGCAAAGCGGTCATTCCAGTGGCGGGGTTGGGTACCCGGATGCTTCCTGCTACTAAAGCCATTCCTAAAGAAATGTTACCTGTCGTCGACAAGCCTTTGATTCAGTATATTGTTAATGAATGCGCTGCTGCTGGCATTACTGAAATTGTATTGGTCACTCACTCATCAAAAAATGCCATTGAAAATCACTTTGATACTTCGTTTGAGCTGGAGTCGACTCTTGAAAAACGTGTGAAGCGTCAATTATTGGATGAAATTCAAACGATTTGTCCGAAAGATGTAACTATTATGCATGTGCGTCAAGGGGTTGCAAAAGGCTTGGGGCATGCGGTTTTGTCTGCTCGAGCGGTAGTCGGTGAAGAACCTTTTGTTGTTGTCTTGCCCGATGTTTTGATCGACGAGTATTCATCTGATTTACATTCGGAAAACTTGAGTGCCATGGTCAAGCGGTTTGAAGAAACAGGGAAGAGCCAAATTATGGTCGAGCCGGTTCCTCATGAGTTAGTGGAAAAGTACGGCATTGTTGATTGTAACGGTGATGAGTTAAAACCAGGTCAAACGGCTTTGATAAAAGAAATTGTCGAAAAGCCGGATAAAAATAACGCGCCCTCGAATCTAGCGGTTGTTGGTCGGTATGTATTCTCTGAACAGACTTGGGGAATGCTTGAGTTTACGCCTCCCGGAGTCGGAAATGAAATCCAGTTAACGGATGCCATCGCGAGCTTGTTTAAAGTAGAACCGGTTGAGGCATTTCACATGACAGGCAAGTCGCACGATTGTGGTTCTAAGGTCGGCTATATGAGAGCCTTTGTTGAGTATGGTCTGCAGCATGAAGAAGTGGGCGCATCCTTTAAAGAAATTGTGAAATCATTAAAGCTGGATTAACTTTAGTACGACCGGTCAAGGGATAGAATGAAATGAAAGTCACGGTATTTGGAACAGGCTACGTTGGGTTAGTACAAGGAGCTGTTCTTGCTTCTGTCGGCCATAACGTCGAGTGCGTCGACATCGATCAAGAAAAAGTCGACAAGTTAAAGCAAGGCATCATTCCCATTTATGAGCCGGGGTTAACGCCTATGGTTCAGGAAAATTTTGAGGCCGGAAGATTGAATTTTACCACCGATGCGAGAAGTGCTGTAGAGCATGGTGATTTGATTTTTATCGCCGTGGGCACGCCGCCGGACGAAGATGGTTCTGCAGATTTGCAATATGTATTAAAGGTTGCAGACACAGTCGCTGAGTTTATGGATAAAAAGAAGGTGGTGATTACTAAGTCGACGGTGCCTGTGGGAACCGCCGATAAAGTGTCAGAGACCATCCGCAAGCGTTTGGCAATGCGCGAATCGACGCTTGATTTTGCGGTGGTTTCGAACCCCGAGTTTTTGAAAGAAGGGGCCGCTGTAAACGATTGTTTGAAGCCCGACAGAATTATCATAGGCACCAAAGATCCGGAAGCCGAAGATTTGATGCGAGAACTCTACGCACCGTTCAATCGCAACCACGACAAAATTATCACCATGGATGTACGCTCTGCGGAGCTGACCAAGTACGCGGCCAACTGCATGTTGGCGACCAAAATTTCCTTTATGAATGAAATGTCGAATCTGGCCGAACGCCTTGGTGCCGATATCGAGCAAGTGCGCCATGGGATCGGATCGGATCCACGTATTGGTTATCAGTTTATCTATCCTGGCTGTGGTTATGGTGGTTCCTGTTTCCCGAAAGATGTTCAGGCTCTGATCCGAACCGCCAATGCAATCGATTATCGTCCTGCGGTATTGGAGGCGGTCGAAGAAGCCAATTACCGCCAGAAAGAGAAGTTGTTCGATTATTTGAATCGTCATTTTGACGGCAAGGTCAAAGGTAAAACCGTCGCACTTTGGGGCCTAAGTTTTAAACCCAACACCGACGATATGCGTGAGGCGTCCAGCAGGGCATTTATGGAGAAAGCCTGGGAAAACGGCGTTAAAATACAAGCCTACGACCCAGAAGCGATGGAAGAGTGCCAGCGCATTTACGGTCAGCGCGACGACTTGTCGTTATTCGGCACCAAAGAAGCTGCGCTGAAAGGGGCGGATGTTCTGGTCATTTGTACCGAGTGGAGTCAGTTTCGCGCTCCGGATTTTGACTTGATCCTCGATACTGTGAAGGAAAAGGCCATTATCGACGGTCGAAACATGTACGACCCGGTCAGTATGCACAAGAAAGGCATCGCTTATTACGCCATCGGACGTGGCCTCTCTGTGACACGGTATGGCGATTAGAGTTGAAGATAAATAGGATTGAGCTAAGAGCAACCAGTGCTCTTAGCTCTTTTAACTTCAATCTTTAAACTTAAAACTTATTTACTCGAACCCCGAACCCCGAACTTTCTTCCCCATTTTCATAACCTTATGTAGCCAGACAGCAGCTGATTGATATAAAATCGCCAGTCCATTGCTCTACACTGCAACAAGAGCGTTTGCACTAATTTTAAAATGTAAGTGAAATCAAAGGTTTAAGAATGCCAGTAATAACTTTGCCTGATGGAAGTCAGCGACAGTTCGATAATCCCGTCACGGTTTATGATGTGGCGCACGATATTGGTCCCGGTTTAGCGAAAGCTGCATTGGCCGGAAAAGTCGACGGTAAAGAAGTGGATACCAGCTTTACCATCGCTGACGATGCGGAATTGGCAATTATTACCGAGCGTGATGAAGAGGGTTTGGAAGTATTGCGTCACTCTTGCGCGCATTTGTTGGCTCAGGCGGTTAAAGAGCTGTTCCCTGAAGCTCAGGTCACTATTGGCCCGGTGATTGATAACGGATTTTATTACGATTTTGCTTACGAACGTCCATTCACGCCTGAAGATTTGCAAGCCATCGAAAAGAAAATGGCCGATTTGGCGAAGCAAGATTTTAAAGTGAGCCGAACGGTGATGCCTCGTGATGAAGCAGTCAAGTTTTTCCGTGATATGGGTGAAGAGTATAAAGCCGAAATCATCGCCAGCATTCCGAGCAACGAAGATATTTCACTGTATAAGCAGGGCGACTTCATCGATTTATGTCGTGGACCGCATGTTCCCAGTACCGGCAAATTAAAAGCCTTCAAGTTGATGCGCGTGTCTGGCGCCTACTGGCGGGGCGATTCCAACAATGAAATGTTGCAGCGGATCTACGGCACTTGCTGGTCAAACAAAAAAGATTTGAAAAAGTACCTGCACCGATTGGAAGAAGCGGAAAAACGCGATCATCGTAAACTGGGCAAACAGCAACACTTGTTCCATTTTCAGGAAGAGTCGCCTGGCATGGTGTTCTGGCACAACGATGGTTGGTCTATTTTCAAAACACTCGAAGCTTATATTCGTGATGTACTGAAAAAGTACGACTATCAGGAGGTCAAAGCGCCACAAGTGCTTGATCGAAGCTTGTGGGAGAAATCCGGTCATTGGGAAAAGTTCAAAGACGATATGTTCACCACCGAGTCGGAAAACCGCACTTATGCGGTAAAACCGATGAACTGTCCTGGCCACATACTCATTTACAATCAAGGCCTTAAGTCTTACCGCGACTTGCCACTGAGAATAGCCGAGTTTGGCTCGTGCCACCGAAACGAGCCTTCAGGTGCGTTGCATGGTTTGATGCGCGTGCGTGGCTTTACTCAAGACGACGCCCACGTATTTTGTACCGAAGACCAGATTCAGAGCGAAGTGTCAGTGTTGATCGATATGATTTATCAGGTTTACGCCGATTTCGGCTTCGATAAAATCGAGATCAAACTGTCGACCCGACCGGAAAAACGCGTCGGAAGTGACGAAATTTGGGATAAAGCCGAAGAAGCCTTGGCCGAGGCGCTTAAGTCGAAGGATATCGAGTACGAGCTGCAACCCGGTGAAGGTGCCTTTTACGGCCCTAAAATTGAATTCTCTCTGCGCGATTGCCTTGACCGGGTCTGGCAATGCGGGACGGTTCAGCTAGACTTCTCTATGCCCGGACGTCTCGGAGCCGAATTTGTCGGCGAAGACGGTAATAAGCAGACGCCTGTTATGATTCACCGGGCGATTTTAGGTTCTCTTGAGCGTTTTATCGGTATTCTGATTGAAGAATACGCTGGCAAGTTTCCACCCTGGTTGGCTCCAACGCAGGCCGTGGTCATGAATATTACCGATAATCAGAGCGAATTTGCCCAAAAAGTCGCAAATTCTTTGAATAATAAGGGCTTTAGAGCAAAAGTAGACTTGAGAAACGAGAAGATCGGCTTTAAAATTCGCGAGCATACTTTAGCGCGTGTGCCTTATCTACTGGTTGTGGGTGATCGCGAGATGGAACAAGAGCGTGTCGCCGTCAGAACACGAGCCGGGAAAGACTTGGGTACGCTTTCTATTGAAGAGTTTGAACAGGTGCTCAACGATGGGATTGCGCTATTAGGTAGAAACAATCTGGAGGAATAAGACTATTAAAGGTCCAAAAGGCAAAAGCAGTCCACAACGGACGCAGCGTATAAACGAAGAAATTACAGCAAAAGAAGTACGATTGATTGATGCCGACGGCGAACAAGCCGGTGTCATGAGTGGACGAGAAGCACTACAGAAGGCCGAAGAAGTCGAGTTGGACCTGGTGGAAATCTCTCCCGATGCCAAACCTCCGGTTTGCCGAATTATGGATTACGGCAAGTTCTTGTTCGAAAAGAAAAAAGCCGCCGCTGCTGCGAAGAAAAAGCAGGTTCAGGTGCAGATTAAAGAAATTAAGTTCCGCCCAGGGACTGATATTGGCGATTACAATGTAAAGTTACGTAATCTTATCAAGTTTCTGGAGCACGGCGATAAGGCGAAAATTACCGTTCGATTTCGTGGCCGCGAAATGGCGCACAAAGAACTTGGTATTGAGCTGTTAAAGCGCGTCGAAAAAGATTTGGAAGAATACGGTGAGGTCGAGTCTCGACCGACCATGATGGGGCGTCAAATGACCATGGTTATCGCGCCTTCAAAAAAGAAAAAATAAGTCTTCGCTTCGCGAAGGCTTTATTCAGTTTCGTGTAACGAGCTGCGAGAGACGAGTGAATCATCTCGAAACTCGCGTCTCGAAACTCGCAACTGGCACTGTCCCCTGCGGTCTATTCGCAACCGACTTGGGACACACTGGGGAAAGCCTCGTTTACGATGCGCTTTCAAACATAAACGCTGTTGTGCGCAGTAGAACAGCTCGATTGTTACTTAAACCATTTGTTGTTCAGAGTAACGATTAAGCGGCCAGCAGATAGTTGCAGATTGACTGGTTCAATCTAAAACAATGGTAACGAATGCGGAGTTATTACCATGCCAAAGATCAAAACCGATCGCGGCGCAGCCAAGCGCTTTAAAAAAACCGGCAAAGGTGGCTACAAACATGGCCAGTCTCACTTACGTCACATTCTGACTAAGAAGAGTTCTAAGCGTAAGCGTCATCTTCGTCATCTGAAGATGGTTGCTCCAGCTGATGTTGCTCAGCTTAATCGTCAGTTACCGTACTTATAAGTGGGAGGGTTGATCCATGCCAAGAGTTAAACGTGGTGTCACCGCACACAAACGTCATAAAAAAGTTTTAAAATCTGCAAAAGGTTATTACGGCGCGCGCAGTCGTGTATTTCGCGTAGCTAAGCAAGCCGTAATCAAAGCAGGTCAATACGCTTACCGCGACCGTCGTCAACGTAAACGTCAATTCCGTGCACTGTGGATCCAGCGTATTAATGCTGCGAGCCGTGAGTGCGGATTGTCTTACAGCCGTTTCATTAACGGCCTGAAAAAAGCGTCAGTAGAAGTTGATCGTAAAATCCTTGCGGATATTGCGGTTTATGACAAAGCCGCTTTTGCAGCACTAGCTGAGAAAGCTAAAGCTGCCCTGTCTGCTTAAGTAAGACATTATTCCAGAATTTTTGGAATCCTTACGAGGGGAAGGGCTTATGTCCTTCCCCTTTTTTATTGTTCAATCTGTCGCCAGCATAAGGCAAGATTGAGTGAGGAGTTAGGAACTAGAAACTAGAAACTAGGTTCGAGGTGCTAGGGAGTTAAAGCAGCGGAAAAGAAATAGTGACTTTGGGAAGACAGACGTCCGATTAATAATTAGGTCGTAAGTTTTAGCGCTTAGGCAACAAGCTTTAAAACTTAAAACTTAAAACTTAAAACTTAAAACGAATTTTAATTAAGCATTGATGAAGTCAAAAGGTAAAGATGATATGTCATCGTTAGAAAGTCTCGTCGCTGACGGAAAAAAAGCAGTCGAACAAGCCAAAGATTTACAAGCACTCGAACAAGTGAAAGTTGAATACTTGGGGAAAAAAGGCTTAATTACGTCGCAGATGAAACAGCTTGGTTCACTGCCCAAAGAAGAGCGTCCTGCGTTTGGTCAAAAAATTAATATCGCCAAGCAAGAAGTTCAGCAGGTGCTTGATGCAAGACGCGAAGTTCTTGATAACGAACGCATTGCCGAACAGTTAGCGAAAGAATCCATCGATGTCACGTTGCCCGGGCGTCAATCGGAAGTCGGTGGAATCCACCCGGTGAATCGAACATTGGAGCGTATCGAAGAGTATTTTTCTCAAATTGGTTTCAGTGTCGAAGAGGGACCAGAAATCGAAGACGATTATCATAACTTTGAGGCTTTGAACATTCCCGGTCATCATCCTGCGCGCGCCATGCACGATACTTTCTATTTCAGTGAGTCGTTGTTGTTACGAACTCATACATCGCCAGTGCAAATTCGAACCATGGAACAGCAAAAGCCGCCGGTGCGTATTATTGCGCCGGGTCGAGTGTATCGCTGCGATTCCGATTTGACGCATACGCCCATGTTTCATCAGGTCGAAGGATTATTGGTCGATGAGAAAACCAGCTTTGCCGATCTGAAAGGGGTATTGGACGAGTTCTTGAAAAACTTTTTCGAAAAAGATTTGGCAGTTCGCTTTCGACCATCTTACTTCCCGTTTACTGAACCATCGGCAGAAGTTGATATTCAGTGTGTGATGTGTGGCGGTGATGGCTGCCGTGTTTGCAGTCACACAGGGTGGTTGGAGATTTTGGGCTGTGGCATGGTTCACCCCAATGTTTTGAAATCGGTCGGCATCGATAGCGAAAAGTATTCCGGCTACGCCTTTGGTATGGGCGTTGAGCGGTTGACCATGCTGCGTTACGGCGTCAACGATTTGCGACTGTTTTTTGAAAACGATTTAACCTTCTTAAAACAATTTAATTGATCGGTCGTTATCAACCGAAGATTGATTCACGGGCCAGGCCTTTAGAAAAGAATTTAGTGGAATTGAGTAATGAGAATCAGTGAAAAGTGGTTAAGAGAATGGGTTAATCCCGACGTGTCATCCAACACCTTGGCTGAACAACTGACCATGGCCGGTTTAGAAGTTGATGCCATCGAATCCTTTGGCGATGAGCTGGAGGGTGTTGTGGTGGGGCATATCGTCAAAGCCGAGCAACACCCTAACGCCGACAAATTGAAAGTGTGCGAAGTTGATGTTAAGGGTGAAGAGACTCTGCAAATTATCTGTGGTGCACCGAATGCCCGTGAGGGTTTGAAAGTGGCGGTGGCGACCATTGGTTGTACCTTACCGGGCGACTTCAAAATCAAGAAAGCTAAACTGCGCGGTGTCGCATCGTTTGGCATGCTGTGTTCGGAGAAAGAACTTCAATTGTCGGATGAAAGCGATGGCATTATGGAGTTGGCAGAAGACGCGCCCGTTGGCGAGTCATTGATCGATTTTATGAAATTGCGAGACACTGTCATTGAGGTTGATCTCACACCAAATCGTGGTGACTGTTTAGGCATGCGAGGTATTGCTCGAGAAGTCGGGGTAATTAACTCCACCGATGTTTGTCATGTCGATTGCTCTGCAGTCGCACCGACTATCGATGATACCTTCCCGATTGAGCTGGAAGCTCCAGAAGCTTGCCCTCGTTACGTGGGGCGGGTGATAAGAAACATTAATCTTTCCGCAAAAACTCCTGACTGGATGAAACAGCGATTGGAGCGAGCCGGAGTGCGAGCCATCGAGCCCTCTGTCGACATTACCAATTACGTGTTGCTTGAGCTGGGACATCCGATGCACGCCTTCGATCTCAATCAATTGTCCGGTGGTATTAAAGTTCGCTTTGCCAATGAAGGCGAAAGATTAGTGCTTCTTGACGGCAAAGAAGTGGAATTGACATCCGATACACTTATGATTGCCGATCACGAGAAACCTTTGGCTATTGCCGGAGTCATGGGAGGCGAGCATTCCGGAATTAACAGCGAAACCAAAGATGTCCTATTAGAAGCGGCATTTTTCCAGCCGATCCATCTGGCCGGAAAAGCGCGAAGTTATGGTTTGCATACCGATGCTTCACACCGGTTCGAGCGAGGCGTCGATTATGAATTACAAATGAAAGCCATGGAGCGAGCAACCCAATTGTTGCTTGAAATTTGTGGCGGTGAAGCAGGTCCGATTATGGATGTTTGTTCAGAGCAAGATATGCCGACCAAGCAGCCGATCGAATTGCGCAAAGCCCGTGTTAGTCGATTGCTCGGTATCGAACTGGCTGACGAGCAAATCGAAGACATTTTAGCTCGCCTAGGAATGACTTTGTCATCTCATGATTCGGGGTGGAAAGTCGAAGTACCTTCGTATCGCTTCGATATCTCGATTGAAGAAGATTTGATCGAAGAGCTGGTTCGCATTTATGGCTACAACAAAGTGCCATCTCGTGCGCCTCAAGGCGAAATGACCATGGTCAACCAGCCGGAAAACAAACTGCGAAAGTCTCAATTGCGGAATGTTCTGGTAGCGCGTGGCTATCAAGAGGCGATCACCTACAGTTTTGGTGAACCTGAATTGCAACGCTCGATTAATCCAGACGTACCTTCGATTGAATTGCTCAATCCGATTTCATCCGAGCTGTCGGTGATGCGTACCTCTCAATGGCCAGCGCTTATTAAGGCAGCAGAATATAATTTCAATCGCCAGCAGGAGCGCGTAAAATTATTCGAAATTGGATTGCGGTTCGAGAACCACGAAACCGGCCTTCAGCAGATCCCGACTCTGTCAGCGGTGATTGGCGGATCCTTGAGTGGCGAGACCTGGGAAGGGAAGTCTCGTCCGGTCGACTTTTACGATATTAAAGGCGATTTAGAATCTTTATTAAAATTAACTGTAAATTCAGACAGTTATCTGTTTAAATTAGAAAGTCATCCAAGTTTGCACCCAGGGCAGTCGGCGCGTGTCTACAAAGCCGATAAACCCATCGGTTGGGTGGGTAAACTGCACCCTAACCAGAAAAAATCGTTAGGATTGGAGCAAGATCTTTATCTGTTCGAGATTGATTTGGATGCGATTATAAAGCGAAAGTTACCTAAATTCGCCGAATTGTCGCGATATCCTTCGATAAGGCGTGATCTTGCAGTGGTTGTGGATGAGCAAGTTGAAGTTGCGCAACTTATTGATTTAATTAGACAAACGGCTGGAAATCTACTAAAACATATAAACATATTCGACATATATCGTGGCGAAGGTGTTGATTCTGGTAGAAAAAGTGTTGCGCTGGCTATGATTTTACAGCATGCTAATCGAACGCTAAAAGATGCTGAAGTCAGCGCTGTTGTCGATCGAACCGTAAAGCAGCTCGAAACACAACTCGGAGCCGTGTTGAGAGACTAACCTTAAGGGGTTGTTTATGGCATTGACCAAAGCGGATATGGCAGAGCGTTTATTTGAGGAGTTAGGCCTGAATAAACGCGAAGCCAAAGAAATGGTAGAAACGTTTTTTGAAGAGGTGCGACGTGCGCTTGAAAGCGGAGAGCAGGTTAAGCTTTCCGGGTTTGGAAACTTCGACCTTCGTGACAAAAATCAACGACCGGGTCGAAATCCAAAAACAGGTGAAGAAATTCCGATTTCTGCACGTCGTGTAGTGACTTTTAGGCCAGGACAAAAACTTAAGGCCCGGGTAGAGGCGTATGCTGGAAGCGAGCAACAATAACGAATTAAAGCCGATTCCGGCGAAGCGGTACTTCACCATCGGTGAGGTGAGCGATCTGTGTCAGGTAAAGCCACACGTATTACGGTACTGGGAGCAAGAGTTTCCTCAGCTTAAACCGGTAAAACGTCGCGGCAACCGCCGCTATTATCAACGTGAAGACGTTATGGTTATTCGTGAAATCCGCGAATTACTGTATGACAAAGGCTTCACCATTGGTGGCGCGCGACAGCAGCTCGAAAGCGGTGAAGAAGATTCAACTGAAACAGGATTACCAAAAGAAACCTTGAAACTCCTGATCAACGAGCTTGAAGACGTCGTACGTATTCTTAAAGCTTAATTTTTGAGCAAGAAAAGTCCGTTGATAAACAAATAGTTAACATAGCCAAAAGCAATCCTCAAAAGGGATTGCTTTTTTCGTATAAATCGTTATTATTGCGCGTCCGAGTGAACGCATTCACTCAAGCAAAATTTCGGAGCGTGGCGCAGCCTGGTAGCGCACTTGCATGGGGTGCAAGTGGTCGGAGGTTCAAATCCTCTCGCTCCGACCAATTTTAAAAGCCGACTTTCTTAAGTCGGCTTTTTTATTGGCTCTATATGCCTGTCTGTTTTACGTTCAATTGTCGTCTTTCAAAAATCAAGTAAAAGAAGCAAGCTTTTGGAGACGATCGAAATAATGTCTTTGCGAAGCGAAAATTTAACCTGTGATTCCATAAGGATTCGGTTTGCCTCTTGCTGATTCTGAATTATCCAGTTTTAACGAAACTATTTCGTAAGTCTTAGATCGTCCCAGTTAAAATCTTGCAGATATAAACACCTTATCAATTATAATTTATCGGAGTGCTGTACTAATTTCAGAGGTATCTGATTAACTAAATAAGTATGAAATACTAACCAAAACTGTAGTGACTTTTCTCACCGTTAAGTTTGCGATTCTAAGCAGTAAATACCAAGGGAATAACCAATGTCTCTTAATACTGTAGAACGAATTGCTCCAAATCAAAACATAAGTCTTAAACGTATTGCCAATGTCGGCCATTGTAATATTCAGTGTAAGGAAGTTTTTAATCGAAGATATACGCTCGTGACCATTGTTAGTTCACGATAATCTAATGAATTTCTCGTATAAATCCAAAAAAATAACCATGGTTCAGTGTTTTGAAAATCCTTTTTAGGCAGAAGAGAGTAGTCCACGAAATGAGTTTAATAAATTGAGGGAAAGGTGAGCGGCACGATTAGATATACTTCTCTTAAGATAAAATATATCGCCGAAAAAAACGTCTTGCGCACTTCCTAATGTGAGTAAAATGGAACTAGAAAATCCATGCAAACTCAAATTGTTCAGCACTGAAAAAGGAGGCGTAAAGCTTAATTATTCTAGTCATCAATACATGCTGAGTATTCCTTCAGTCTTCTTGTTCAAAGTGCCGTAATAAACGTAAAAATGTTTCTAATAGTAATATAAGTTGGCGAGTGCTTTAAGCTT
>JBPEWV010000147.1:0-7422 GCA_052032335.1 Pleionea sp.
AGCTCACCTATCAGCTCCTGTCCGTCGGAAACTGATAGGTTAAATTAAAGACGTGACTAAGCATGTAGATCCTTAAGCAGAGGATTCGCGGACGCGGGTTCAATTCCCGCCGGCTCCACCAAATAGACAAGCCTCACCCTCGGGTGAGGCTTTTTTGTAGGTTAAACTTACAGACAGCGTGCATCCCCTTACATCGCTCCAAAATCAGTCAGGGCCGTATCGCGACTAAAGAAAACTCCAGAAGATAAACCAAAAGGCGATTTCGTAATAATGAAAAGGTTCGGATTCGGGCCTCTGTAAAAGTCTTAATAACAAAAAAGGGACCCGCGGGTCCCTCTTTTTCTTTGCAAGAAACTTAGAAGTTCATGCTTGCCGAAACTCGGAAGTAACGAGGCGTTTGGAAAGAAGTGGGTAGCATGTAGGTTGGATCAGCTACTCCAGATTCTTGTTCCGCGGTCTCGACGACTTCTCGAACATTGTTTGAGTTAAACACATTAAACACATCGGCCTTTAAGGTGAGCGGGTGACCCATGATTTCAGTGTCATAATTAACACCGAAATCAAACTGCGTTATCGCTGCAGTACGTCCGCGAGAACCACGTTTTACCAGTTCACCATCTTGATAAAATGATTCAGCACCGTAAGCCGCGGCAAAGACGTCAGTAGGATGCACACCAAACGCATTCATCGGACGGCCAGACTCGTACAAATAGTTCACACTCAGTCGCACATCATCGGTTAACTGATAAGCGCCGAACACTTTAAGTGAGTGACGACGATCATTTGGAAGATAACCAAAGGCTCCATCTAACAACCCAGGTTGGTCAAACAACGTCGTTAAACCGGCATCGTCTTGACCGTTATCTGAGCGAACATAACCTTCGTTGTTACCATAGCTTTGTGCCCAGGTATAAGACGCATTAACAGCCCACAGACCGTCCCACTTTTTATCAAATACGAGGTTCAGTGCGTTGTAACGTCGCTCAGACTCAGGGTAGTTTAAAAGATCTGCTGATAAGTTAGCATACTGTTCAAACTCAGGTAACCAAACGCGCATGTTTTGGCCTGGATTGGTTAATACGTACTGATGGAAACCAGTCCAAACATCAGCAGGATCTTCTCCGTCTACAGTCGTTGACAGACCGTTTTGATCTGCCCATTGAAGCACCGCAGCGTCAATCGCAACATCTTCAATCGTGGCTTTGAGATCACGATGGATAGCGCGCACACTCATCGACCAATCGTCGCCTAACGATCGTTCATACCCCAAAATAAGTTCGTCTTGATACATTGGACCAATGTTAGCGTCTTTCACCGCTCGTGTATCTGGTACAGAGCCGTCTCCAAATACTTGCTGATCGATGACGTTAGCAGGATCGAACTGAGGTGTGTCGTCGGCGTTAAGACCATCCAACTGATAGTAGTCTTGCGTAAACAACTCTGCGCCGGCTAAACGAATGTTAGTATTTGCAGCAATTGGCAAGTGATAACGTCCAAAGTTGGCAAACAGCTTTTGCTTACCATCGCCATTCAAATCATAAGCAGCTCCCAAACGGGGCGCCCACTGATTATCTATCTTGATGAAAGAATCGCCATTTGCATTTTTATTATCAAAGGCTTCATTTCGAATACCCAGCCGCAAAGTAAGTCGGTCATTCACGGTCCAAGTATCTTCAAAATAGAAAGCGGATGAAATAGTTTCAAACTCACCACCACCTTCAAAAACTCGGACTCGAACAGACTCGCCAGTCGACGAACGGGTATCATCAAAATAGCGGTAGTAAATATGACCAGAATAGAAAGAAGAATCTTCTGCGGTATTTACTTCACGGTCCAAACCGAAACGCATTTCGTGGTCACCCATGAAATAATCAAAATCTAATCGCATGGCTTCTCGAGTATCAAAGCCAGAGCCCGCGACAAGGTTGACCCAGTCTCCCAACGCAGTCAAACCGCCGCCTCGAGAATCGTAAATAGCCGGGTTTCCATCTAACGGAGATTCAGAGGTTCGGTCATACTCAGACTCACCCCACATTGCAGAAATCGTTAAGTCTGCTGAAACATGACCGGTATACTTTAATATCGTATTTGAACCACCCGTTTTAGTTAATGTTTCACCGACTAACCCTGTGCCGCGTCGATTGTCGGCATCATAATTGTAAGTCAGGGTTGAATTTTCATTCTCGTCTGAAAATGCAGTGAGCTCTAACAAATGATCAGAATTAATATTCCAATCTAATTTTGCACCCCAAAACGCGTCATCATTATTTGATTGATCGTACCGAGAACCACGAGAATAAACATTATCTTGCTGACTGAAACGGGGATTATACAGCACATAGTAAAACAGCTCGTTTTCTATCAATGCACCGCTTGCGTACAAATTGATACTGGTTTCTTCGTACTCGTCCTGGTCATTAATGATAAAGTTTCGGGTTTCGGTTTCAATGGTCGGATTTCCATCACTGTCTAAAACCGCACTGGGGACTGAGTAAACCACATTTGGCGCTTGTTCACGCCCCTTATTCGGGCTATGAATAATGTTAAAGCCAGCTTCAAACTCGTTTGTTCCTGACTTAGTAACGCCATTTATCACACCACCGGTTGAACGACCGAACTCGGCGGAGTAGCCACCCGTTTTAACCTGAAACTCTTGATAAAATTCAAAAGGAACGGTTGAACCGCCTAGCCCGTTTCTAAAGTTGGTTAAATTCATACCGTTGATGTAATAAACGTTCTCACCAACTGATGAGCCACCGAATGAGGCCAAGTTTCCAAAAGCAGCGTCACCGCGTGTTGTTCCTGGTGCCAAAAGGGCGATTGATGTCGCATTTCGAGCAACTGGTAAACGATCGATTTCTTCTTCCGACATAACCAGGGCTGTTTCCGCTGAGGTCGTATCGACAGGGCTGATTGCACCGCCGAGAATTGTCACCGTCTCTCCTGCCGCCGCTAATGTAATGTCAAGCGAAGTCTTTTGACCAATTGTTACTTTAACACTGTCTTGACTGTAATTTTGAAAACCCGATTTCGTAGCCGATATCTCATAATTTCCTATCGGCAATCTCGGCAACTGAAAGCTTCCACTCGAGTCGGTTGAAAGTGTTCGGATAACTCCTGTATCAGTATTTCGAATGGTTATCGATACATTGCTAACTGGCTGATCCGACAAAGTTTTAACTTCACCAGAAATCGCACCAGCAGTATTTGATGCCGCATAGATTTGTGCCGAGCTCAGTCCCACTGCAGCGGCAATCGCCGCCGCAGTCAACTTACGCCGGAAGTGCACTTTAAACATACTCAACTTGATTCTCCCAAAATTATTTGCAATTACTTTTATCGTTTAATTTTTTTATATCAATCCTTGATTTCACTCTTTAAAAAATCTCAGATTCAAAAAAAACTCCATTTTTTCCCGGGAAATACAAACATTTTTCAGAACAGAGATCAACACAGCGAACAAAAAAAATTAAAAAACATCAATATCAAATTAAATTTGACTTTGTTTCAGATTCAAGGCTATTAAGTTCGACTGCTCAAAAGTCACTTAAAAAAATCTCATAAATTTATTATTTTTTTTGAAAATAAGTTTTCGTAATGTTAACGTTATGAGCTAAGCCTTAAATCTTTTTCTAACTCGATAATTTATTGCTGCCAAGATAATTTGTTGTTGCCAACTCGACTTCGCAATCAATTGAAAACGATAGTGCGTATGCTATACGGCCAATGCTATGAAGCTAGGTGTGCATGAACAATGTCGTTTGGTTACCTGCCACCAGTAACTCAAGAAGAAATCTGTCAGTCGAAAAAAAATAATTGTTCGCGGAAAACATCAAAATCAAAACAGTTATCAATTTCAGAATCGCTGCTACCCAATCATTGGTTATACATCTCAACTTTGTCTAAGGTTCGAATGAGTAAACTTCTCGCCTTTCGAATCAAGTATCCATGACATCTTCGGCTGGTTAAAAAACGAGTCCATTTACGGTTAATCGATTTAATCAATTCCTAACTAATAAAAATACGCGCTACAATTACTTATTCACATAAAGCAAATCGACTTTAAGGGAATCTTGAATGGATCATGCTGTGATAGTGAGTCTGGCGGCCGTGGTTGTTATTGGAACACTGTGTCAGTGGTTTGCCTGGATTACCAAATTACCCGCCATTTTGTACTTGCTGCTTGCCGGTATTGTCATGGGCCCGGTCACAGGCCTGGTCAATCCAGAAGAACTGGTTGGCGATACTCTTTTTCCGATGGTTTCTCTAGCGGTCGGGGTAATTTTATTTGAAGGGGCCCTGAGCCTTAAGTTTAGTGAGCTTAAAGATGCAGGCCGGGTGGTTTGGCGCTTGCTAATATTTGGCACTTTACTGACCGGAGCCGTGGGCGCTTGGGCGAGCTATACCTTTCTCGACTTCCCTATTAAACTGGCGATGCTGTTTGGCGCCATTATTGTCGTTAGCGGTCCAACAGTGGTCATACCAATTCTGAGAACCGTTCGGCCCGTTGAACGGGTGGCCAACATTTTACGCTGGGAAGGCATCACCATCGATCCCCTGGGTGCTCTGGTAGCCGTTTTGGTGTTTAACTTTTTTGTCGCCGAAGAAGAAGCTCAAGGATTAAGGAATGTTCTGGAAAGCTTCACCTTATTGGTCGGTGCTGGTGTCATCATCGGGTACATTGGCGCTCAGGTATTAACCTTGATTTTACGACGGCGATGGCTCCCCGACTATCTGTATAACGTGGGTACCCTGGCGTTTGTGATTGGTGTATTTGCTTCTTCGGAGTGGATCCAGAAAGAATCCGGACTGCTGGCCGTCACCCTGATGGGCCTTATCATGGCCAACAAGAAAAAGCTCGATTTGGACTCAATTATCGACTTCAAAGAAAGCCTGAGCCTGCTTTTGATCTCAATTTTATTCATCGTTCTCGCCGCCCGAGTCGACCTGGCAGCCTACAGCGAAATGGGGGCTGGAGCACTAATCATTCTTATCATTGTCATGCTCGTGCCCCGCCCTATTGCCGTCTATCTGAGTAGCCTGGGCACCAAAATGAGCTGGCAGGAAAAGGCCATAGTTGCCTGGATCGCGCCACGCGGTATTGTTGCGGCAGCCGTTTCTGCGTTGTTCGCCATTCGCCTGACCGAACTCGGCTGGGATAAAGTTAATTTGCTGGTGCCTCTTACCTTCCTGATTATTATGGGCACAGTGATCATACAAAGTATCACCGCTCGCCCTTTCGCCAAGCTATTAAAAGTCGCTCATCCAGAACCCATTGGCATTTTAATTGTGGGAGCGAATTCAGTTGCCCGGGCCATTGGTTCTGCTTTACGAGACAATGGTTTTGAGGTCACCTTAAGTTCAACCAGCTGGCGAGACGCGCAAAAAGCACGCATGGAAGGCTTACGGGCGTACTTTGGCAATGTCAATTCGGAACACGCTGACCGATATCTTGATCTGGTTGGCAAGGGACGACTGCTTGCGCTCACCTCTCGCGCTAACTACAACTCCTTGTCGTGTCAACGCTTTAAATACGAATTCGGTGCCAGTAGTGTGTACGAACTTGCCGACGATAAAGAAGGCGGTGATGCAGACAAGCATATAGTCGCAGTCAAACATCGTGGCAATATATTATTCGGCAATGATGTTACCTTTGCCAAACTTTCTTCGTTTATTCGGCAAGGCGCAGAAATTCGCGCCACCAACATCAGCAAAGAGTTTTCTTTTAAGGATTATATGCAGCGACACGCCGACCGAGTGATTCCTTTGTTCGCTATTGGTCAAAAGTCACACCTGCATGTTTTCAGTCCGCAAATAGAATACGAGGTAAAACCCGACACCAAGGTCATTAGCTTAATGTTGCCAGAAAAGAAAAAGGAACCTGAAAAATAGCGATTTATCGACTAGGCTGTGAGAAAGTGAAATAGGTTATACCTGCTATACTTGAGCTACTGGTTTACCGCTGAGCGACTTGAGGCTAAGTCATGAATTTTTTTCGCAACAGTTTGCAAAATAAATTAGCATTCAGTGCCGCCGTTGCACTCTTCACATCGCTGATTCTTGCGACAATTATAAATAATTATTTGCTCGAATCGTTATTGGACAAGCGATTGAGCGAGAAAGAACTTCCGTCGGTACTAAGAGAAATTCGCAATGATATTGAGCGTGAACTGGCAACCCCTGTTGCCGTTTCCCGCTCTCTGGCAGAGAATCAGTTCATTATCAACTGGATGCGCAATAAAGAGCCAGAAAGTGACTACGACACGGTCATTTCAACACTCAAGCAGATAACACAAAGCTTTGATACCAGCGCCACCTTCATCGTTTCCGGAGTCACCAATACTTACTACAACGAAAATGGTATTTTAAAAAAGTTGTCTCCAGATGAGCCTAAAGATGACTGGTTTTACAGCTTTTTAAAAGAAGGCAAGGCCTATTCCATCGATATAGACATTGATGAGTCGTCCAACCGGGGAACGGTTTTTATCAATTACGCGATCCTTTTTGACGGCGCAATGAAAGGCGTGGGTGGTGTCGGTCGTACTCTCGACGAAATGACCAACCTGATTCAAAACTACACCATTGGAAATACAGGGTTCGTCTATCTGGTCAGTGAAGACGGAGACGTCACGCTGCATCCTGACAAGTCCATTTCGGGTAAAGCCAAGCTGAATGATTTACCGGGAATGGCGTCCATTGGAGATAGATTACTGTCATCAAATCAATACCTGAAGCTCGAATCAACGCTCGACGGGCAAGAAACTTTAGTCGCATCCATTCCTATACCTTCTCTCGGGTATAAAGTCATCGCCCAAATGCCAAAACAAGAACTTTACAGCGAACTGCACGGCGTCATTCTCACAACCACTTTGATTAGCATTGCGATCGCAATTGTCTTTATCCTATTGATTGTTTTGCTGGTAAAAAACACCATCAAGCCAATTAAAACCGTTGCTCAACACCTTCTCGATATAGGCAATCGGGGCGGCGACTTAACGTTACGACTGGAAGAAAATCGAAACGATGAAGTGGGCGACTTATCCCGAGGATTTAACGGTTTTGTCGAAAAACTGAATACCATTATTAAGCAAGTGAAAGCCAGTGGTGACGCACTGGAGTCAACCGTAACTCAGGTCACGGAGAACATCAGCAACACCAACGATCGTACCAATGAACAGCAGTCCAAAACAGAATTGGTTGCCACCGCCGTTAATCAAATGGGCAGCACGGTACTAGAAATTGCCCGCAATGCAAATGACGCAGCTAATTACACTCAAACCACAAAAGAAGAAGCGGCCTCTGGTTTGGGCGTTCTAAAAAATACCATTGAAAATATTCACTCACTCGCCAGCGCAATGAGCGACTCTGAAGAGGTCGTCAGAGCTTTGGCGAAAGAAGTCGATACCATTAGCAATGTTCTGG
>JBPEWV010000148.1:0-3591 GCA_052032335.1 Pleionea sp.
CGCTCCAGCTTCAAACCAACGTAATCCAACAATGTTTCAAAATCGATGTCTTTGGTGCCCCAAATAAAATCATCCCAAAAGCCGGAGAAGTCTTGCCCCGTAACTTCATTAACAATGGACAAAATATCGGCATCGGTAAAGCCTTTATCAGAGACTTTAAACCGTTTGTAAAGTTCTCGATGAACGTCTTCCAAAGAGCGCTTGTTCTCGGTCGCCCTGCGAATTTCAAAATCCAGCAGCCAACTCACCAGCGAGCCTTTGGCATAAATATTGACGCTGTGGTTGATGGTGAAATCATTGGTGGATTCAATCCAATTATAGAAGCTTGCTTCGGCAACCGATTGTGCTTTACGACCGGGACGGTTTAAAAAGCTCTCGATACCTTTTGCCAAGTCTTTATGAAATTCTTTTTGATTGGATATCCCCGCCCGACGCGTAATTATCGTGTCGAAATAACTGGTAGTGCCCTCGGCCACCCAGAGCAAACTGGTGTAATTTTCTTTTTGAAAGTCGTAAGGAACCAAACCTGCCGGTCGATAAGCTTTTACGTTCCAGGTGTGGATCAACTCATGCGCTGCGGTCAGCATAAAATTGACAAAGTCTTCTCGGGATCCGAAACGATCGCGTTGTCGCTGAATAATGGTCGAGTTGATGTGCTCGGTTGCACCTCTCGGACCATTGGTCGCATGCACCATGTAAACGTAACGGGTGTACGGAAAGTCGCCCCATATTTTGGCAACTTCGGTATCCAGCTTTTTTAAACCGTCAATTATTTTTTCTTCGTCGTAATTGCCGCGTCCCCAAAATAATATTTCATAATCGCGATCACCCGCTGTGAACTCATGGAAACTGTGGATGCCCGTTTCTATCGGCGAGTCGATAAAAATGTCGTAATTGTCCGCCTTGAATTTATGCCGCCCTATCGACGTCATTCCCGAGCGTGACTTCCAACCTCTTGGTACCTCGAGTTCCACGGTCAATGGTGCGTAACGGAATTCAGGGCTGTACATAAAAACGGCCGATGCATCCAGATAGGCGTGCGTATCATCGATATCTCGCGTTCGTCGTCCAATGTCATTCGCGTAGATCCGATAGCTCACCACCACCGGTTGTCCGTCGGATTGAATCAACCAGCTGGCCTTATCTTTCATCGACCAGTCGATGGTTTTGCCATCGTTGTTTACAACGGAAAACTCGCGAACGCCTTTCGACAAATCGAGAACCGTGTAATAACCAGTTCGCCAAACCGGTAGTCGAACTTCCAGCTCCTGTGCCCGATGCGCCGGAAACTCAATTCGCACCTTTGCCATATGATGCACCGGCTGATCGATGTCAATGTAGTATCGAATTTTCGCGTCAACGGCAAAAATGGTGCAAGTAAAGCAGGAAAATAACAGAAATATCAAAGGTTTAAACATCAAGACCTCAAAACTGCAGCTGTATCTAAAACCACCATCACGCAGCGATAAGAATGGGGTAAAGGATTTTGCGCGCTATTGTAACAAACTCACCCTCGCAAGTCTTACTCGTCTCCAGCGCCCCGCCGTTGCGCCAGCTCGGTCTTAGTTTCGATCCAGCGCGACATAAACTCGGAGCTGTTCATATGCTGATGCCGCATCATGGCGCCCAGAAAATTTCCCTGTCGATGGGTGTCCAGATCGGACACGATAGTGTCCAACCGACTCGACAATCGCTTCAACAAAGCTGGTTTACAAAAAACTGAATTCAATATCGGGGCGACTCTTTCCACACTGGCCTCCCAAATCGTTTGATTCTGGTACAGTGCTATTGCCCGGCTAATAAACTCCTGTGGGGACTCGGTTACAAATCCAGGCCATTCGAGATCGCCATGCATTCCCTCGGCACCAATCGGAGTTGTGACACTGGGCGTTCCGGTCACCATGGCATCCATCAGTTTACCTTTGATGCCTGCACCAAAACGCAACGGCGCAAGCATAACCCGCGCATTTCGGATCACCTGATGAGCGTCGTTTGCGCGGTCTTTAATTAGAAACCCAATCGAAGGATCGTTTAAGGCTGTTGCTTTCGGCGGTGTATAAGCACCGTAAATATGCAGTTCGGCTGCGGGCAACTGCTCGCGAATTTCAGGCCATAGTTGACGCAAATACAGTACTGAATCCCAGTTGGGCGCGTGACGAAAATTACCCATCGTGACAAAGTGCTGCCGCGCTTCAAAACCCGGCTGACCGCCATCGGGCTTATCTATCAAAAATGGGAGGTGACACAATATCGATGGGTCCAGCTTGAAACGAGTCTGCAGCAATTCCATTTCGTAGCTGGAGATAATTAACGACAGATCGCTGCGAGCAATGGCGGCAATTTCACGAAACGCTATGTCCTGAAAAAAATCCGCAGGCTGCACGGCACGATTCTTTTTATGCGCACTGTGTCGAGCGTGCCGTAAACATTGCAGATCTTCGGTATCCAATATTCGAATGGCATTCGGACACTCTTGGGCAACACGCCAACCAAATTGCTCCTCCATCATAAAGCGATCAAACAAAACCACGTCGGGCTGCAAATCTCGAATAAAGTCATTAAAGGAAACATTATTTAATTCAATGGTCCGAGATTCGATGTCGAAATGTGCAAGGTCAGTCATAAACTCGGTTGGTTTTGCTGGCGTGGAAAAAACCACCCGCCAACCGTTTTGCTGAAAAAATCGAAGGATTGACAGCATGTGACTGCCCGCTGCGGAGGATTCTGGCTCTGGCCAGACGTAACCAATCGCCAGCAGTGTCCGAGTTTTTTCAGGCATTGAATGATTCCGAAAAGATGAGGTACAAAAAGAGATAAGTGCCGCCGCTTTCGCAGCACTTACCTTCGATGTTTAATCAACCGACTTTAGTTTCCAGTTGACTGTTTCGCCGGCATAAAAAGGTACTATGGGCGAACCGTCAGGCAATTTAATCGACTCGGGGACTTGCCAAGACTGCTTAACCAACGTGATAGTTTTTTGATTTCTCGGTAATCCATAAAAATCAGCGCCGTAATGACTGGCAAATCCCTCAAGATGCTCAAGACATCCAAGATCATCGAATACCTGAGCGTAGAGTTCGATGGCACTCCAGGCACTGTAGCAGCCAGCACAACCACAGGCCGTTTCTTTTTTATGTTTGGCGTGCGGCGCCGAATCGGTGCCGAGGAAAAACTTGCGAGAGCCACTGGCAACTGCTTTACGCAGTGCTTGCTGATGCGTATTGCGTTTTAAAATAGGTAAACAATAATTGTGCGGACGAATACCTCCAACCAACAAATCATTGCGATTCATCAAGAGATGCTGCGGCGTAATGGTCGCTGCAACGGTGTCCGGTGCAGTGACAACAAAGTCGACGGCATCTTTGGTGGTAATGTGCTCCAGAACAACTTTAAGACCGGGAAATGACCGAACAATTTTTAACAAATGACGATCGATGAATTCTTTTTCCCGATCGAAGATATCAATATCACCATCGGTCACTTCACCGTGGATCAGCAACAACATGCCTTCTTCAGCCATCACCTCGAAAATTGGAAACAAGCCTTCGACCTGGCTTACCGCAGCATCGGAGTTGGTAGTCGCACCAGCCG
>JBPEWV010000149.1:0-6344 GCA_052032335.1 Pleionea sp.
ATCAACACGGACAAGTAAAGCTTCTCGATTTTGGCATAGCCAAAAGTCAACCCGAGTTCCTCGAGGGACTGGAAGTTACCCAAGTTGAACAGCGCTATATGACACCTGCTTTCGCCAGCCCTGAACAAGTTAATGGTGATTTAGTGACTACATCAACGGACATTTACTCGATTGGTGTTCTTTTTTATAAACTAGTAACAACAAAACTACCTTATGAAACAATCACTCATCGTGAACTCGCTAATGCGATATGTGACACTGATCCCGAACCGCCAAGCTCATCTTTAAAAAATGTTAGCCGTCAAATAAGTAACAGCAGCTCCCGGGTGCCATCTAATAGTCTGAATAAAATGGAGAGTGAAAGAGTCAGTCGTCTGTTACAACAAGTAAAAGGTGAGATTGATAATATTATCATGCATGCCATGGCGAAAGAGCCAGAACGCCGTTATGGTTCAGTCCGAGAGCTGGCTAACGATTTAAACCGGTATTTAAATGGTGAGCCAGTGCTCGCTGTGGGTGACAAATGGCTGTACAAAAGCATTAAACTTATCAGAAGAAATAAGTTAGTTTTTAGCCTGGCAATCGCAGCGTCAATTTCTGTGATTGGATTTTCGGTTTATTTGTATCTTCAGTCTATTGTTCTAGAACGAGAGAAAAAAATGGCTGAGATAACGACTGACTATATGGTGAATATGTTCAGGGTTGTCGACCCATCTCTGTCTCATGAAAAGGTTAAACCGGATAGAGAAATGAAAGTTATTGATTTATTACACACGGCAAGAGAGAAAATCCATGATGACTTAAAGGATTACCCACTCATTCGCGCCAGAATGCTAAGAAATATGGCGTATGTATTTAATGGAATCGGCGATTTTGACACAGCACAAAACATGCTTGAGCAATCAATCAGCATTGAACGCTCGTTGGAAGAAGATGTTGACTCGTTAGCAGAAAGCTTAAATGACCTCGGATGGAATAAGTACTTGAATGGTGAGTATCGCTCTGCGCTACTATTGTTTTTGAAAGCGCAGGAGACAGTGCGTGATAAATACCTTTCAAATACGATAACACAAAATCTTGCTACCGTGCAGTCGAGATTGGGAGAATATAAAGATGCAGAGGATAGCTTTCGAAGCGTCATAAAATTTAACGAAGAAAACCTGAGCGAAAATGACCCAAATAAAGCAACTGCATTCCACAATTATGCCATATTGCTTTGGGAGCTCGGTAAGTATAAGGAAGCAGAGGCGCTAGAGAAGAACGTATTGCGGATCTGGAAGGATGCTTATGGAGAATATGACGCTTCAGTTGCGAGCGCCTATAACTTTCTCGCCACTCTGGAGCTGGATAACGGTAAGGATTTTTTAAAAGCACTTGAGTATTATCGAAAAGCGTACCGTATCAAAAGCAGCCTGTTTGGCTTAAATCATCAGGAAACGGCGTACAGTTTGCTGGATCTTGGAAACCACAAAATGACTTTAGGAATGTATCAACAGGCGGAAAAAGACCTGAAACAAGCAAGACAAATATTTTCTGGAATATTTGGTTTGCAACACGAGACGGTCGCTAACGTGAGCCACAACCTCAATGAGATCAAGTATTATCGCGGCTTCTATGAAACAGCACGTGCAGGAATTGAATCGACGAAAGACGTTTACGAAAGAGTATATGGTAACTCTCATCCCGCTTTGTTAGCACTCAACCATTTGCTGGTTAACTCGCTAATTAAGCTAAACCGTTTTGAAGAGGCTGAGCAACATTTGATTCAAGATGGAGAGATCATCAAGAAGACTCTTGGGACAGACCATCCGCAATGGGAACAAATAAATCGAGACCTGATAAAGGTTTATATCAGTTCTGGACGCCTGGATAAAGCAAAGCAGGCGCTCTTCGATGATGGTGTGATGCCGAGTAAGGTCGAAGGCGGACTGGCCCAACTAGCGGTTATGCTGCAGTATTTGATTGCAGCCGATGAGCAAGCGTTAGTTCCAACGTATTTTGATGCGTATGTTGCTCGGGCGAATAAGTTCAATATCCGAAGTTTTGATGTGGCAGAGCAACGGTTTTTATACGCTCGATGGTTAACACTTAGAGATGAGCCAGCTGCATTGCAGCAGTTGCGTCAAGTCATTGAGTTTTTAAGAAGCATTGAGTTAGAAAATAGTTTGCTATATGTTAAAGCACACGCTCTTTTGGCTTCGCTGCCGAGTGTTATTGAAGCCGAAAAACGTCAAGCAGCTGAACAGGCATGTCGCTCGCTCACCGAGCTTCAAGCAAGTCACCCGGTTGACGAAAGTATCAACTTATCCTGTGAGTCGGACATGATACTCAATTAGCATTGAAGTACTCAGGTTGACATAGCTTTGAATAAACCTAACCATGAATAGGAATTATTATGAAAACTCGAAATGTTTTAATTGGTGGCTTTATTTTTTCAATATTGCTGATGAGCGGTTGTGGTGGGGGAGGAGACGAAGGTGGAAGCTCCACACCATTATTGCAAGGAAACTATGTGGGAATTGCGGGCAGTTCCACGCCAATTGAGTTCTCTTGGAGTCAGTCTGGGACATCGATAACCGGCACCGCCATTTATGATGAATCGACACATAATTTTACTGGAACGCTGTCCGGAAATCAGCTGGACGGAGAAGCCGAATACGATAATGGGGTGCAGTGTCGTACATTGTTTATTAGGGATTCCACCGTCAACACTTTGAGAACCATAGTGACAGGGACATTAACCGTTCGCAGCCAGCGGTGCGATGGTACAGGTGGAACGTCTGGTGGCACCAGCAGTTTCACTGTTGAGAAAGAGCCAGAGTAATGATCAAACGTTGCTTTCTAATGGCTGGTCTAATCATTCTTATGACAGTGGCCTACTATCTAGGAAAGCTCAGTGAACGGTCCTCTATCTCTTCGCCGTCTCAACAATTGTCTTTGCCTGTCAAAGACGACGCTTTTTCTACTCAGCGTTCTAATGCAGGGCATAAACAATATCAGTGTGAGTCGGCTAACGATACCGATAGTCATCGCGAATTTAAGCTAGATGAAATCAGTGATTCTTTACGACTGATCATTAATATTCTGCCAAATGACCAACTAGCGAAGCAAATTAGCCAAATCTCCTTTCTTTCGCAAGAAGAAATTCTCGACAAAGCAAATCCAAAAGACTTCATTCAACGGCTATTGGATATAACCGTTCATCAACACGATGACGTAAAAGACTCTGCGGAGGATAGCAGCTATATCCCAATTCGATTTTCCACTGAGCTGCGAAGTGACAATAACCCTAAACAACCACGACACGTTTTTTCTCGCAGTAGTAATGCTATCTATGGCACTTTTTCTCTTCCAATGCATCATCATGAAACTTCAATTATTACGCGCTGGTACGATTTAGACAGTAATAAACTACTGGCGATGAATCGCATTGCCATTGATCCTTACTCTGAGAATCAGTATGTCTGGTTTAAGCCAAATGACGGTTGGAAAGCATCGAAATATTCATTATCAATTTTCAGAGACAATGATAACTTAAAACTGATGGGTAGTGGGCAGTTTCACATTGTTCGGTAATGATAAAATTTTAAGCTCGCCGTTTCACTTTACTCTGTGAACAATTGTTCGCTTACGAGATTGAATAGCGCTCCATGGTCAAATTTCATTTGATTCCTGCGGCAATCGTTGTGAATGGAATAAGCTGTTATTGGGATAAATTGCACACCGCAAACGGTCTGAACGATTTATAGACTTTATTCAGTTTGCCGAAAAAAGTAGAAGTAATTGTGTCCCACAAAGCTTTTCTGCCCAGTTGGATGCCAATTTTATCGCTGATTTTCCAAACCGTTGCGTTGGGCGTCGACTTCGCGGCTTCAATAAGATCGTGAATAAGTTTATCCAGACTCGACACCGTTTTATTTCGCAGCATCTCTTCTACTCGTAAGGTGATGGTTTCTGAAAAATCCAAAGCAACGTCAGTGCCATCGTAGACATAGTTCAGCATTAAAATGTCAGACTCACCACTGTATTTCCACTTGCTCTGTTTTTCTATTGAATTCTTTGCGGCTAAAAAGTCTTTTGCGTCAAAAGACGGAGGGCTACCATCTAGACCGTCTTCCCAACCCAAAAATACCATGTCCAGAAAGTGGTCGGAGTCTAAGTCCCAATAATCCAGACTTTTCATCGCTTCGGTTGCCAAGTTTTCGCCCATACCACCTCTGTCGCCGCGGAAAAAGCAAAGCAATAATGGAAATTTATAAACCAATTGGTCGTCTCGAGTGAGCTTCGCTTTAGCACCACCTCGGGTGCGACTTTTGGCCCATTGTTTTAATTGGCTCAAGGTGTCGTCTTGCTTGGGAGAGGTGCTGGATTTTCTTACTGGCTTGTCGATTCGGATATCTTTGGCGCGTGACGCGGTTTTGCGTTTGACAGTCCAGCGCTTTCTTGCTGCCAGGTGCGTTTCGTGTTCTATTGCCGGTAGGTCTTTCGATAAGATCCGCTTACGTATTGCTGCCTTAGCCATAAAGACTCCCTGTGCCAGTTTACGGAATAATACAATTTATAGTAGGCCTATCCCAAAGCAATATAAAGTGTTGATTGTTTTTCGAATCGTAAAGTTGATTGGTTTATTTTTAAACGAGATATTCGAGTTGACTACCGTTGCGATAATGATAACCCGATCGTTATCAGTGGTTCATCGGCACTTGAATCAACTCTGTTGTTTCAGTTACCGAGAGATGGGTTTTATCAAGAAACCCAGAACCCAGAACCCAGAACCTCGAACCCAGAACCCAGAACCCAGAACCTCGAACCCAGAACCCAGAACCTCGAACCTCGAACCTCGAACCTCGAACCTCGAACCTCGAACCTCGAACCTCGAACCTCGAACCTCGAACCTAACACCTGCCAGCCGCAGCTTAAGCAACCAGCAGGTGGTGTCCAATAGTTATAAATACTTTTCCAGGAATGAAAGGTAAGCATTTGACGCAGTAATTCGGTTGACCTTCTTTCGAAAACCATGACCTTCATCGTCAAATAAAACATACTCAACCGGTACATCGTTTTCACGGATTGCCGCGACCATTTCATCGCTTTCAACTTGCAAAACGCGCGGATCATTGGCGCCTTGAACAACCAGTACAGGATTCGAGATTTTATCAGCGTGGAACAGCGGAGATATGCGTCGGTGGCGTTCGCCATCGGTGGCTGGATCACCCATTTCATCGTACAACGACTTGCGGAAACTTTCCCACCAGGGTGGAATGCTGTTCAGTGTGCGCACCCAGTTGGTAACGCCAAAAACATTAATGCCGACTTTGAACTCGTCGGTAAAGGCCATGCCGGCCATGGTCATGTAACCGCCGTAAGAGCCGCCAATAATACCGATGCGATCGGGATCGATCCATTCGAGCGCCTGCAGGTGTTTTTTTCCGTAGACAATATCTTGCAGATCATCTTCGCCGTGCTTTCTATCATCAAGATGGAAGAAGGTTTTGCCGTAGCCCGATGAACCTCGATTGTTGACCGCAAATATGGCGTATCCATGATTGACTAAATGCTGTATTGCGGCGCGATACCCGGTTCGAGACTGACCACCGGGGCCACCATGAACCCAGACAAGTGCCGGAACTTTATTCTTAGCGCTGGCGTCTTTAGGTTTGTACAAAAGGCCAGGAACCACCAACTGGTCAAAACTTTTAAACCGAACCACTTCGCTGCTGACAAGGTCATTCTTATTTATTTCGGGATTCAATGTTTGAGTCAATTGTTTCACATTAGAAGTGCCCATCTGATAGCTGAACAGATTAGACGGCGAGGTGTCGGAGTTCAGGTAAAACACCATCGACTTTCCGTCGTCTGAAAAATTAACGCCGCGTAAGTTACCGACTGGCAGCTCGGGTAGAGTTAATGCCTGATCTTTACTCAAATCCGTAATTTCAATCTCGGTACTGGCATCGTTATTGACGCCGACAACCCGATAACGTCCGTCGTCGGAAAAATATACAAAGGATACATCCCAATCGGCCTTGAAGTAGGGCGATTTTTTGCCATCGCTCAAGTTGTAACGCCAGGCCTGATTAAACTCACCAAATTCGTTGGTCCCATAAATTAACGCGGTATCGTCGGGCGTAAAACTGTAACTGACGTGCCGTACATCACCCTCGTGGTCGGTGATTAGCTGAGGCGTCGCGCGCTCGTCGGTCAAATCAACCAGGTACAAATTCGAATCGGCGTTGGACAGGTTTTTCGATAAGACCAACCACCGACCATTGGCACTGATGTCTTGAACCGAACGGTAATCGACATTCTCATAAATCAATTTTCTGGTGTAATCTTTTACTTCG
>JBPEWV010000015.1:0-23793 GCA_052032335.1 Pleionea sp.
TCTGATGTTTCCGGCTTCAAACTTTCATTTCCGACTTCTAACGAAAAGTCACCTACGGTACCTGACCCTGCACAAAATTCAACAATATCAGCGATACAGTCGGCTGAAAACGAGGTGGTACGCAACTCTACTCCTGCTTGCGACAAAGAGGGTGCTCTAAAAGACGTAGCCCATGATCCTCGAATAACGAATGAGTCACTTGCGTCCCATTTAAATCCAACTTTAGGATTAAAATCACCACCAAAGTTATCATAATGATCGTAGCGCCCTGCTAACTGCAGACTGAACGAGTCAGACAGAGGTACGAAGAATTCAGAGAATAGCGCATATTGGTCTCGCTCGGCCGACACGCGGCTCGAACCAAATCCTAGTACTGTAGGAATGTAATAATTGCTCGCCGTTGCTACAGCAAGATCACTTGGATCATCTGTGGTTGTTTCATTTCGAAATTCAATACCGGCGGCAGTTGAAACAGGATTACCATTAATGTCTCCAACCTCACCTGATATTTTAAGATCAAGGCCCAGGACCTCAGAAACACCGGTACGTGTCACCTCTTCCTCCATCAGAGAGAGCGCTTGCTCATTTCCGGTTTGACCACCAAAAGGGTTGTACCAAATTCCATCGACACCCGGTGAACAGGTTGTTGATCCATCCGCGCATAACTCACCCAGCAGCCCGGCGTTAAAAGTAAAGCGATTATAGATGCCCTCAATCGCTTTTTGAGTTGACTCGTTCTTTGAGTAGGTCAATGCAGATTCCCAATCCCATGCGCCTATAAACCCTTGAAGTCCGGTCGTTAAATGAAGCGTATCGGTTTCAATACCAATTTTTCTTGGTGCCGGGAATCGACCTCTGATGCGAAAGACTTCGGCGTTTGAATCAACAAAATCCTGGAATGATTGTGGAGTTGCCAAAAACCCAGGATTATCAACTGAAACATAGGTCGAGTTTGCACTGTCATTCAATCCTCTGAACTGATTCGGTGAAGAGGACGCTGTTGAGTCTTTTGTCGAAAACAGGAGATTGGCAAACATGGTTGTGCGGTCGGTCAAGTCTAGATTAAATGACATACTTCCTGAGAAAATTTCCAATGGCGCAAAGACTTCAAAGTAAGGATTGGGGTCAAAAGCGCATGACGCATCACCGTATCGAGGGTCGTAATAAACTTGGTCTACTGGACAAGCAGGATCAACTTCAGCAAAGCCACTGGTTGAGTCTCTATAGTTGATATGGGGATAGATACCGCCAGAAAAAATGGGATAAAACGTTGTTGCTGTTTGTTCCCGATCACCAAAAGTAAAGTCATCACGATCATAATAATCGAGAGTAACCAGCAAATTCGACGAGTCGGTATTGTGACCAAAGGTGAAACTTAAGCTCTTTTTGCTTTCGTTAGAGCTTTGCGCCGAGTTGCCATAACTTGCTGAAACTTCAACTCCATCAAAATCTGACTTAAGAATATAATTAACAACTCCAGCGACAGCATCTGCACCATAAATAGCCGAAGCGCCGGTTGCCAGTACTTCAATACGTTCAATTGCAGCCAATGGGATTGCGTTTACATCAACAAAATTTACATTGCCTGCAGCAAAAGAACTGGCGGCAATACGCCGGCCATTTACTAAAGTCAATGTTGAAGAGGCTCCAAGTCCTCGAAGCGTTGCTGCAGCCATTCCAGCCGGTGTACTGGTCGATAGAGCACCAGAAGTAGAGGTATTAAACGAACCTTCGCCACCTCGGAAAACACCGAGATCTTGCAACAGCTCAGAAATTGAAGTCGCATTTGAATTCTTAATGTCGTCCGAAGAAATTACCTTAAGCGGCTGAGCATTGACTAAATCAACACCTTTGATTTGAGTCCCAGTGATGGTGACTTTATTTTCCGTTTGCTGCTGCTCTGCCCCACCTTCAGCAGCAATGACACCCTGTGATAAGGCAACTGTGACGCCAATACCCACTAAGGAACGTTTAAATCGTCCTGTGTTTTTTACGATTTTATTTTGAGAGTTCATATTTCTGTCCCCATCGTATCGATTATATTGAATTAGTTTTGATAACGATCAATCGACAGCGAACAGCGTACCTCTCATTTTTTATAACTGAACCGAAACTGCAAACAGCAGACGGATCAATGCTATTGATATTTCAGGTTCGTTGCCGATTTAAAAAAGTGAGGTGTGGCTATTCGTCAAACCACTCAGAAAGGTAAAATTCAGAAGAGCGATGTACGCTTGCATTGAATGCTTTTTTCAACATATCGCCCTCCTGCTTTAACGATGAGAATCTTGAACTGCCTTTTAATCTATAATGAGTGAAATGAAATTGTCAATATCTTTTTTTGAAATTTACTCGCCTCTCCGACATTAGCGCAACTCGCTAATTTAAATTGGTGCAGGAACGATCAGTATTCAATTGCAAATTATTTTTACTACCACAATTAGTTTTGTCAGCGACGCAAAGGAGAAGTAATTCGAAGTTAAAGTCCAGCTGTTGTTGGTTTGTATTCCCCACTATGCCGGTGTTGTTTCGAAAATCGTAACTGTTTGATACTTCTCAGCACGCAGATTCGTATGCCAAAAGTCCGGCTCCAATCCTGCTTTTAATTTTAGTTGCCGAATGAACGCTCCCGGCTCGGACAAGCTGTCCCATACCGAGGGCAAAAAAGTCGCTCTTTGGTTTTGATAGGAAAGTATTAAACCATCGATTCCGGGTTTTAGCTGAGCCAACAATTCGGCCTCTGACTTTGCATAAATATGCTGCGACTGGCCAATAACCGAAATACTGAGCTCGATGCTGGCTAGCTCGTTCAAAGTCACTTGATTGAAACGATAATCTTGCGTTGCAGCTGCAACAGCGTTTTCTGCGACATCCTCTATCAAAGGTTGTCTCGGCTCTAAGTGACCGATGCAACCTCTAAGCTCACCATTAATTTTTAGTGTTACAAAACAACTTAGCTGCTGCTGTAATTCAACATCAAAATCTTGGACCTGTATGGGTAAAACTGCCTGATTTTCGAGGTAAAAATGAATACTATGGCGAGCAATATCCAGCATAGTTTGTTGTTGTTCACGACTGAACTCAGGCAAAGACATAAGCACCGTAACCCACAACTCGAGATTTATCACCCGCAGTATCGCCCGAGTTTCGTAAATCCAGGCATTCAATTTTCCAGCCTTTTTGCTTTGCAAAAATCAGTAACCCACCAATCGCGCGGCAACCGCAAGCTTCCGAACCATTAATTTTCGCGTCGAAGCCACAAATTTTTTCACTGGTTAATCCGTCTTTGTGGACCGCTTCTGCGTAAGGCAAATAATGGCTCAAATCACTGCTGACCAAAATCAGATCGGTCGGCTGCCAAATACTTTGCAATAGGTTACAAACCTCTTGCGGCGAAGCTTCACCCACTAATAGAGGAATGATTTTTAATTCATTCGACAGAACCTGAATGAATGGTAATTGCACTTCCAGGCAATGCTCATCGCGATGTGCCAGAGGGTAACCAAATACCAATCCCTGTGTTTCAAGAGTGTTGATTGTTGCGCTGTCGGTTTCAATACAACCGAGCGGCGTTTCGAATTGATTGGCATCAGCGTGGGCAACGCCCTCAAATCTTTCACGATGCGCGGGACCAAGTAAAATCACGCGCTGGAAGTTCTCAATACAATTTTGCAAGGCTTTGTACGCCGTCCCGGCAATGGCGCCCGAATACATATAACCGGCATGTGGCGCAATCATCGCTTTAATCGAGCGCTCAAACTGAGCCGACGCTGTATTAATGTATTGATTTACTTCATTTTTTAATTGATTTGCACCTTTTGGATAAAACATTCCGTCGACCGCCGCGTGACGAATATTCATAAAATCACCTTGAAAAAGCTCGATTGAACACTATCTATACAATATAGGCGGTTTAATCCGCAAATTCGAAGAGACATTTATGCCAATTCCGCAAGGACCGGTCAAAGATACTCAGTATTGGCACCCGATTTCCGAAGGCAAGCATCAGGACAAAATCCAATGCGACCTGTGTCCCCGTTACTGCAAATTAAGCGAAGGACAACGCGGCCTCTGCTTTGTTCGTGGCCGCGAAAACGAAGAAATAAAACTACTGAGTTATGGCCAATCGTCGGGCTTTTGTGTTGATCCTATCGAAAAGAAACCTCTCAATCATTTTTATCCGGGAACACCGGTGCTTTCATTTGGAACCGCCGGCTGTAACCTCGCTTGCAAGTTTTGTCAGAATTGGGACATGAGTAAATCGCGAGAAATGGATACTTTATCGTCCAGCGCAAGACCAGAAGCCATTGCTGAGCTGGCGCAGCAATACCACTGTTACAGCGTCGCCTACACTTACAATGATCCGGTGATCTTTCTTGAATACGCGCGTGATACAGCCATTGCCTGTCGCGAGCGTGACATAAAAAGCGTTGCGGTTACCGCGGGTTATGTGTGTGAAGAACCGCGAGAAGAGTTTTTTCGCCACATGGATGCAGCCAATGTCGATCTAAAAGCCTTTACTGAAAACTTCTACAAGAAAATTTGTGGCGGTCAGCTGGCCCCGGTTCTTGAAACTTTACAATACATTCGACACGAAACAGACTGCTGGCTAGAGATAACTACCTTGTTAATTCCGGGAGAAAATGACAGCGATGCCGAAATTAACGCCATGACTCAATGGATCGCTGAACATCTTGGCACGGATGTCCCACTGCATTTCTCGGCGTTTCACCCGGACTGGAAAATGAAAAATGTTGAGCACACACCTCAAGCAACATTGACCAGGGCAAGAAAGTTAGCAATGGAAAATGAATTGCAGTTTGTTTATACCGGAAATGTTCACGATGCCGAAGGCAGCAGTACTTACTGCCCTAACTGTCAAAAACGGCTCATCGAACGTGACTGGTATGTATTGGGTGAGTGGCACTTGCGCAACGGTTGCTGCGCACACTGTGGGAGTCGTATTCCAGGGCATTTTGAGTCGAATCCCGGGCAATTTGGCAGTCGCCGCATTCCACTTTTCAACCAGTTTGCACAACAATAAAAACTTTTGCGACACCTAATACCAGATTGAAAAATAGAAGCTGGTTACCGTAGCATCGTAGGCATACAAAGGCTCACTGCCCACAGCGTACTCGCCTGGATTGGTATCATGTACCAGTACATTGCGAAAGTTATCGAACTCGAACTCAAAATAATTAACGTGCAAATTAATGCTGAATTTCTTGAAAAAATCCGTCGGTGCAAACTCTTTTTCGTATGAAACCCCCAATCCAATAGAAAAATCTGAAAAAGAGCTCATTTCTTTATCACGAGCAACAAACTCAGTATTCTGCGAAGGATCCAATGGATTAATTAAATCGCGATAAAACTCGGCTTGAGTCTGTTGATAGGCGCGGTAACTGCCTTCAAATATCCAATGATCACCGTAGGGGTGAATGTAAGCCACTTCGTAGTTGCTGGCTTTAATATCCCAGGTATCAGAAAAACTACGCGCCTGAAACTTTATTGCTGCACGATAAGGTAAATAATAAAGTGACGAAAAAGACACCGCCGAACTGGTTCGCGTTTCTGGGTAGACTTCAGTCTGGTAACGAAAACCACGGCCCTCGGTTGGATCAAGATAGCGCACAACGCGATAAGGATTGTTTAAATACCCTTGATCGGTGACCGTTTCAAGTCCGAGACTGGTAATCCAGTTTTTGGTCAGCACCTGAGTCCAACTCAGCTGATAATTCCGTCGTTCGGCTTCTTCTTCAAAATCATCGTCACCGCGCTTCATTACCGTATCCCAACCTCGCGCAAAACCGATAGACAAAGTCGACAGATCACCAAAAAAATCTTGCGACACACCAAGGTAAGCCGTGTTCGCTTCGTAGTCATTTTCCTGACTATTGGTGTAACTGGTGCTAATGGTCGTTTTATTGGTTAAATAATCGAGTCCTAAAGAATATTCTTCACGGTTTTCGATGTAAGGACTGGCATTTGCTAATACATCTATCGATGCAGCACTGACGTTATCAATGTAATAATTTGCCGATGCCGAAAACTTTTTAAGGAATGACTTACGAACTAAGACCGATGGTCCATCAATCACCATGCCTCCACCTTCGTAGCGGTGATACATCACATCGGTTCGGTCTTCTGGCAATACCGCTGCAGTAGCCGATGACACCAAGCCAAGAAATAATGCGATGCGAACAAACAAGGATTTAATCATCGATCGAGTCATAATTTTCATTCGATAAAACACGTTTAGTTACAACCACAACCGCCTCCTGCGCCACCTTCGGCGCCTCGAGCAGCCTCACGCGCCTGATACACATGATGCATGTAATTGACCGCTACCGCATCGCGACTGAAACTCATAATGGGATCGGCCAAATTATCTCGCTCGTAGGGCTTAACCCAGGGCTCGATCGCACAACCGAACAGCACGAAAACGCAAGCAACCATCAAACCAACTTTATACAAGCGCACGATTTATTCTCGCATCAACTTTTTCATGAGACGTTTGTATTCGTTTTCATCACCTGGCTTGTAACCACGGTGCAGAAAACGCAAGTTGCCTTCGCGATCAACCAGAACCGTACTGGGCATCGCATCGACATCGTACATTTTGCTGACTTTATTGGTGTTGTCATACAAAATTGGGAATGACACAGGCACTTCCTTTAAATACCCGGCGGCTTTCGAAGAATCTTCTTCGACGTTAACGCCAAGTAACACGAACCCTAAATCTTTGTACTTGTCATAAAACTTATCCAAAAGCGGCATTTCTTGACGGCAGGGCCCGCACCAACTGGCCCAGAAGTTGATCATAACCACATTGCCCCGCAGTTCGCTCAATTTAACGTTTTCACCAGACATACTTTTCAAAGTAAAATCTGGGGCGGGTTTATTCATTTCTTTGCCGTACGCTGAGAAACCAATCATCAACGCAACCAAGCAAATAACTCTACTCATCAGCTTCATAACATCACCTATCCACTAAAAAAACACAGAAAAAGAAAACGAAAATTCAAGATTGTGAGTCGACTTCACTTCTCCAACAGGATACTCAGTGTTGAACTGATGATTTCGGGTATCCACAGAAAAAGCCAACCAGTCGTTCAATAGTGCTCGATAGCCAGCACCATAAACAATGGTAAACTCTTTATTGTCCAAGAACGAGGTGTTTCCGGCCCCCGCGACAAAATAAAACGACGTATTAATCGCGACGTCTTCACTCCAGAAGGCTTCGCCCGGAAACACGTTCCAGCCTAAATTGAAATCATAAAATTCAAAATCCTTATCGTTAGAAATAACCGCATTGCCGGGAAACAACTGCTCTGCACTGGAAAGTCCGGCTTTTGCCGAGCCGGCGCTAACCTGGAGGAAGAAGTCTTCATTAATAAAATAATTGAACCGTACACCGTACAGTTCTGCAGCGCCAAAGTCTTCTATACCGATGGTGCCAAATAAAATGCCAAATTCAAAATCTTCGTCGTCGATTAACGCTTCGTCGATCTGTTGGCGCTCTAACTCAGGATCGTAAATTTTATTCGGCTCATTAGGAGACGAGCCCTCTTCTGCTGCGTTCGAAATATTCGACACGGCCAAACATGAGCCAAAGAGTATGCTTAGAAAAATACGCTGAAACCGATTGTCCATTCTTCTATTCTTTCGTTAGTTTCTTGGGTCGTTAATATCATATAGTTCCGATATTCAACACGAAATAAAAACTTATCACTAATGTAAGATTTCACACCACCTAAGACAAACGCAGTTTCATCACTGCGATCGACTTCTTGCACTAATGCTGCACTGGGGTTCACTTTAACAACCCCTCCACCAATTCCAAAGTAAGGTGAATATCGCCACTCCGGAAATGGGCTGTTAGTCACGTTTACCGTGGTTTGTCGGACTTCGGAAAAATCACCAATACCCTGGCCAACCACAAATTCCGCCGCGAGATTCTGAGTAAACTGCCAAGCGCCAAGAACCGCAATCACATTGGCACCGCCAAAATCACCGGTGCGAAATCCAAACTCCATATCTCGCTCAACAAAATCACGCTCGTTATAGGACACGAATTCAACGGGTGAGCCATCTGGATTCTTTGTTAGAAGCATGGCGTCAAAGTTAACCCAGCCTTCTTTTCCTTTCTTGGTGACAACGTGAAACCAGTTGTATTTGCGTTTGATAATCCATAAAGATTCATTTTGTTCAACAATATGAAATACTGGAAATCCACGGCCGGCACCCGTATGAATGTTTATGAACGGTTCCGCCACCACCACGCGTTGTAACTCGCCGAGCCGCGACATTAATTCGCGCTGTGCTTGAACGGCCTGCTCCTGAGTGATGGGCGCTTCTTCTGCCGACCCGCATAACGAATAAACCGCAAGCCAAACGAAAACGATGGCGCTTAGCAGCGGTTTTACAGCAAAAGTCTCCGCCCGGCCGAGTTTCGGCCGGAGAACGTCATGTATCAAAATGAATACCTATTTTTTTAATCTTCAGGTGCTAAGAATGGATTATTAAAATATTGACCACCAATATCAAGCCACTCTGCAATTAATCTTAGCTCAGCATCGGACAAACGTCCTTGATGCGATCCCGTTCTGAACAAGTCAAAGAATCGTTGACTGGACAAGGCGCCATTGGGTCTTAGAATTGGAGCTCCCTCAACCGCCACAACGTCGGTTATTGGACTCGGTTCTGGAACCGGCAATGCGATGGTCAAGGGAATTGGATCGCCGTTTTCGTCCAATACCGGGTCACCGTTCTCATCGGTCTCAAAAACCGGATTACCCTGAGCATCGGTTTGATAAATTTCAGAGCCATCGGTATCGCTCAGCACCAGCGGTAATCCGGTGTCTGGGTCCTGTTCCCAAATAAACATGCCATCGTCATCGAGGAAAAACACCACCAAACCATCGGCGTCAATGGTTTGATACAAAAAACTGCCATTCACTAAAATCGGCTCCTGAACGTCAACCACGGCCCCATCGACAACCTCGACTTGATTGTCGGGGAACATCAACTCACGATAACCGCGCATGTGTAACGGCTCATCGGGTGAAGACAAATTGGTCAGCTCCAATTGTCCAGCAGGAACCTGCGCAGTGTTATCCAGCGTATTCACCAGACTGTGGCAGTTGGTGCAAGTATTATCTTCAACCACCTCGCCCATTTCATCAAACACCTGGCGTGGCAAATCGAAAATCGGCTGAATATGTTCTTCGTAATGAATGGTGATACGACACCCAGCAAACCAGCTTGAGGCGCAAGCATTGGATATCGGCGAAGGCGTCTGTAAATCTTGATACAAATAATTGATATCGGGTGCCGGAGTTGCTACATCGGGATCGGTCCACACATCGACAAATTGCACATCAAGCGATGGCTCAGGAACACCATTAATACGGGTATACGCCTCGGCCATCGTTTCGCCATCATCAGCAAAAATGCTTGGATTGGAATTCGGGAAATTTGCGTTGCCCAAAGAGCCCGGGTAAGCCGATTGTGGATCGGCATCGGCTCGACCGTGCGACACTTCACTTTGCGCCGTATGACAACCGGAACATTCTTTCTCTTCGCCAAGTCGTAATTGCAGCCAGTTCTCATGCCTTGGGGTAATACGTTGGCCATATTGGTCAAGCACGCTGATAGCAAATGGTACGTTCGCCGGAACTTTAACTTTGACCGAGCCGTCAGGCTCGATTGGCACATAACCGAGAATCTCTCGCATTAATTGATTACGGCTGCGCCCAAATGCCGAGTTATCGAAGTCATAGACGTCTTCATCGGGCATTGCAACGCCTTTCACCAATCGCAAGAAGCGCGCTGGTCTTAGTTCGGGTGGCGTAATAGCTGGATCCGCCATTGCGGCGATACCCGCAGGGGTGGTATCAACACCATCGAAGTCGTAAACGCTGCGAATGTGCAGAACGCCAACGTTATCGGATACCAGTTCCTGATCCAGATCGAGCCCGGGTACACCATCAGGAATGTTGCTCAGAGCATTGAATTGCTCTTGCAACACAATCGGTTCGGTCATCCAGAAGCCTTCTTCAGCCACTACCACCGGCGTTTGTGTGTTGTTATTTCGATCCCATATCCAGATGCCATAAGCCGGTGTTGCAGGTAATAGATCCCCATCTTCGAACGCCTGGAGATTCTCATCGGTACAGGCCAGTACCGTGCTTTCTTGAGTTTCAGCATCCAGTTCTCGAACCATACAAGGTGACCAGCTCATGATCACCCGACCTCCCGATTCGTCCCATAAAGGCGAAACGCTATTGAACAAGCCACCCGGCGACGGCGTGTTATCTGTATTCACCACATCGGCGGCTATCGACTCTTGTCCAACGCCTGGCGTTCCATCAATCATTTGATCGGCTTCTATAAAATTCGCGACATCAATGGATACCGGATCACCGCCATAAATCAAGCTTTGCATGGGCTTGCTCAACACCAACAGGTTGCCATCGGGCATTACCTGAGGATCCATAAACGCAGCTTCAACGCCACCATTGCCGGTATTTTGACTGTGATAACCGTACAAGCGCTGCAAATTGGATCCATCGGGGTGTACTGTGTATAAGGAATGTGCGTCCGACCCGCCCATTTGATCCCAACGTAAAAAAGCGATTCGACCATCCTCTAACAGAGTCGGATTGAAATCGTGGCTTTGATTAAAGGTAATTTGCGTTAAATCACTGCCATCATCGTCCATCACATGCAATACAAACGCGTGGGTGTCCCGGCCCTCTTCAAGACCCGAAAATTGCGGTTTACCTTCATCCAGTAGAATGGCTTTCGACTGTCGTTGCCGGGTCGAAGCGAACACAATTCGACCATCGGGTAAATACGCTGGCATCACATCGTGACCATCTTCCGCCACAATGTCGGACGTGATGACGCGCGTTAAGGTATCGGTTTCCGAATCGTACTGCCAGATGTTCCATTTCGGCTGATCGTCTTCGTCAGCGTTCGGATCTTCCGGTGCCCGCATCGCAAAAACTAGCTTTAAGCCATCGGGCGACACAGACAAATCTTTAACATCGTACAACGGCACATCGTCCGGATTGTCCGGGTCAATGAAAGCTTGAGTTGAAATATCGCGCTCCGGTGCGCTCGGTAAGGCGCGGTCCTTCAGCATTAAAACAGCGCCAGGATTAAATGCTTCCGGTTCATTAACGTTTTCGGCGATTGGGTTGCCATCTTCATCCGTCGGAATGGGACGCTTGATATAAGCGACCGCAAAATCAGAAACCGTTGGATCAGGGGACTGTGAGCTGTCAGCAATGGGTTCATCGCTGGTACAACCTGTAATGAGACCGATACACAGAAACCATGCAGTAAGAAAACAAGACTTAGAAAATCGCTGAATTTGTCGCATATTCAATCCAAATAAGAGCATTTACCACCAATATCGCAGCTTTATGCATATCTTTTTTATAAACATCAACGACTTATAAATATACATGATTATGCGATATTAGCCCTGTTTACCTATTATGACTAAGTTTTCTTATTATTCTGCGGTCTATATCACGAAAATTAATGTGGTTAATCTCTACAATCTATACAAGTATACAAAATCCGCAGTGATCCATTAATTTAAAGAGGCAGGCTATGAAAATAACTACCTGGTCTATTCCAAGCACGCTAAAGCCAGTGAAACGCTGGTCAGGTATTGCGCTGTTAGCGGGGCTGGTAAGCACCAACGCGTGGTCTGGCGAAAGGGAACAAGCCAAACGCATTCACGACCGACTGGCGGGCACACACCCCAGTGAAGAAGTACTCAACGCAATGGAGGCGGCCATTGTGGCGGGCAACCCAATGGACGCTGCCGATATGGCCATGGAAAACGATGCCTTTTACAATGCTACATTAAAAAACTTCATTACCCCTTGGACCAACGAAGCACAAACCGTATTTGCGCCTCTTAATGACTATACTGCAACTGTTATCGGATTGATTCGTGACCAAGATGATTTCCGAAAAATCTTGTTCGACGATGTGCTCTACGTTGGCGAAGGTGTTGGTGCTCCCAACTACTCCATGAGCAACAACGCCCATTATGAATATCTGGAAGACAACAACATCAGCTTAAAAGATGCCTTGGTGAGACGCGCCCAGTCGACTGTAACAGGCTTACCCTCTGATGCTACTGCCGGAGTGATGACCACGCGAGCCGCTGCTCAAGCCTTCTTTATTGATGGCACCAATCGCGCCATGTTTCGATTCACCCTGATGAATCATATGTGTGATGATCTCGAAGCCTTCAAAGACATCACTCGTGTGCCCGATCGCATCCGTCAGGATGTTTCCCGCAGTCCCGGTGGTGACAGCCGAATCTTTTTAAATAACTGTATTGGTTGTCATGCAGGTATGGACCCCATGGCCCAGGCCTTTGCTTACTATGAATGGGATTACGACTTTGACTCGGATCCTGAAGGTGAAAATGGACAATTGGTTTACAACGCTGAAGGGCAAACCGACCCAGAAACCGGCACTCGTGTTCAGGCCAAATACCACATCAATAACAATACCTTCAAATACGGTTTTATTACCGAAAACGACGACTGGGCCAACTACTGGCGCCAGGGACAAAACGCCGTACTTGGCTGGGACGACTCGCTTCCGGGTAACGGTAGCGGAGCCAAAACCATGGGTCAGGAGCTGGCTTACTCAGAACGCTTCGCACAATGTCAGGTTAAGAAAGTTTTCAAAGCGGTGTGCTTAAGAACACCCGGCAATGCGGCAGACCGCGCTCAAATCGAAACCATGGTGAGTAATTTTGCTACCAGTGGTTACGATTTGAAACAAGTATTTGGTGAATCCGCGCTTTATTGCAGTGGCGAATAAGCGGTAATGAGAGAACTGGAGTCAATGATGAATAAAACGATTAAACCAACCTCTTTTACCGACTTAATTCGAAAAAGCTCGGTAATTGCGCTGTCGGTGTTAGCTCTGCAGGCCTGTACAGGCGGCGGTCCGGCAAACGACCAAATAAACGAACAACCCGATGATGGTGGTGGTACCAACTATTCAGGCCCACCTCCGGCGACCGAAGACGTTCAGCGTTTTCAAACGCATTTCTGGAATAATGTCATCGACAAGTGCGGCGACTGCCACAACGAAGGTGGTCAATCACCTACGTTTGCACGGGTTGACGATGTCAACCTGGCTTACGCCGAAGCCAACACAGTTGCCGACTTACAATCTCCTGTCGACTCCCGACTGGTCGAGAAAGTCGGCGGTGGACACAACTGCTGGCTTTCTAGCCTTCAAGCTTGTGCCGATACCATGACCTCCTACATCAGTAACTGGGCCGGCGATTCTGCCAGCGCAACCACCGAAATCGTATTGACTGATCCACCGAGTCTGGACGAGCCAGGAGCCACAAAGTCGTTTCCAGAAAGTCCGGCTTTATTCGAATCAACGGTTTATCCGTTACTAACCGAATACTGTTCGGGCTGTCACACCGATTCAGCGTCGACACCGATTTCGCCCTACTTTGCCAGTAGCGATGTTTCTACTGCGTACAGCGCGGCACAGAGCAAAATTAATCTGGATACGGCAGAAGACTCACGGTTTGTGGTTCGTTTAAGCAGTGAATTCCACAATTGTTGGACCGACTGCGGCGAGAACGCCAGTGAAATGCAAGCAGCCATCCAGGCATTCGCAGACGGTATTGAAGTGGCGGAACTGCCCGAAGAAGCCGTTAACAGTAAAGCATTAACCCTTCTCGATGGTATTCCGGCAAGTTCAGGCGGTCGCTACGAAGAATTTGCCATCGCTACCTGGCAGTTCAAAGCCGGCAGCGGCACTGAAGCGTTTGATACCAGCGGTGTTGAACCCGCATTGAATTTAACCATCAACGGTGAATTCGACTGGGTCGGCGGTTGGGGTATAAACCTCAAGGGCGGAACCGCTCGTGGCAGCACCGCCAACAGTAAAAAACTGCACGACCTTATCAAAGCCACCAACGAATATTCCATCGAAGGATGGTTTGCCCCGGCAAACGTGACTCAGGAAGGTCCGGCTCGAATCGTCACTTATTCCGGTGGACCAGATACTCGCAACTTTATGCTGGGTCAAACACTGTACAACTACGATTTCTTAAATCGCAGCACAAATAGTGATGCCAACGGTAATCCGGGTCTATCAACCGCTGATGCCGACGAACGATTGCAAGCAACATTGCAACACGTGGTGGTTACTTACGATCCGGTTAACGGACGCCGTATCTACGTCAATGGCGAATACACCGGTGATATGGACGGAGTCGAGCCCGGTACCTTAAACGACTGGAACGATACCTATGCTCTAGTGCTTGGTGCCGAAACAAACAACGACTTTAACTGGGCCGGCGTGATTAAGTTTTTAAGTATTCACAATCGTGCTTTAACCGCTGAGCAAATTCAGCAAAACTTTGAAGCCAGCGTGGGTGAGCGATTCTACTTATTGTTCAACATTTCGCAGATCATCAACCCAGAAGACAGAGATTCAGAAGACCCACAGTCCAACATTGCACGCGCTTATATCGTGTTCGAAGTAGCGCAGTGGGACAGTTACGGCTACCTATTTAACACGCCGTTCTTTATCAGCCTCAATCCAGAGTACACACCTGAGAGCATTCCACTTCGAGGAATGGCCATCGGCATCAACGGAAAAGAAGCCGGCGTTGGTCAGGCGTTTCGTAATGTGGATATAGAGCTGGACGACTCGCTGTACGATCCAGACAACGGTGGACAGGTCATTTCGACATTGGGCACCGTGGTCGGTCTTGAAAAAGGCCCATCCAGTGATGAGTTCTTCTTAACCTTTGAGCAGTTGGCCGACCAAACCGATGTTTACGTTGAAGCCGATCCTTTGCCATTGCCAACGCCACCGGATGCTGATCCCCAAGCACCGGACATTGGCGTTCGAACGTTTGACGAAGTGTATGCGACCTTGTCACAGATGACTGGAATCAGCATGAACAACACCAACGTCCGAAACGTTTATTTAACCGTGAAACAGCAGTTGCCTACCAAAGAAGACATCGAGAGTTTCTCATCGTCTCATCAAATGGGCGTGACCCAGCTGGCGATTGAATATTGCTCGGCGCTAATGGACGATGAAACCTTGCGCAGTTCAACTTTCCCCGGGTTTGATTTCGATGCCAACGTTTCGAGCGCATTCGATTCTACTGGTCGCAACGCCCTTATCAGCAATTTGCTGGAGAAAGTTATGGGCACCGGTTTAACGACACAGCCACCAGTTGCTGATGTAACAACCGAGCTGAATTCATTAATTGATATTTTGACCGCGTGTGGAGGTTCTTGTGAATCTGGCCGCACCGTAAAAGTCGCCAAAGCCACCTGCGCCGCTGCTGCTGGTAGCGCCGTAATGACAGTTCAATAGAGGTAATCGATATGTTTAAGCAATTTAAAAACACAACTCCGCATCCCGACGCGCCTCTATACCATACCAGTCACAAACGACCGGTGACGCGACGTGATTTAATTGCCCAGGGATTCCTGGCAGGTACCGGAACCGTAATAGGCGCGTCTCTTTTGGGCGCCCTGTCCAACCCTTTATACGCTGAGCTTGCACCGGATGTCGCCGCGTTGCGCGACGGTCTGTGCGGTTTGAGTTCGCAAGGTGCCGGTAAAATTCCTTTTATCGCCATCGATTTGGCCGGTGGCGCCAACATGGCAGGTTCCAATGTACTGGTTGGCGGCCGTGGGGGTCAGCTCGACTTTTTAACCACCGAAGGCTACAGCAAAATGGGATTACCCGGCGATATGGTGCCTAATCTGGTTAATCCCGATACGGAAAACCGCGACTTTATCAATAACGAACTGGGACTGGCTTTCCACAGCGACAGCGCGTTTTTAAGGGGAATATTCGATAAGTTTTCAGTTGGCAATCGCGCTAATGTGAATGGCGCAATTATCCCGGCACGTTCCGACAATGACACAGCAAATAACCCGCACAATCCAATGTACGGGATTTATAAAGCCGGTGCTGGCGGTTCTCTGCTGGATTTGATTGGCTCACGAAATAGCCCTTCTGGCGGTAACTCCATGTCGCCCATGTCGATGATGATGCCAGCAGCGCTTCCCACCAAAGTCGATCGTCCCAGCGATGTTACCGGCCTGGTCGACGTTGGTGATTTGCTCAACGTGTTATCACAAGACGATGCGGTTCGCGTCATGGAGTCCATGCAGCGAATATCACAAATGAAAATGGAAAACGTGGACAGTCAAGTCGCCCGCCAGCAGGACATCGAAGATTCGGTAAACTGCAGCTACGTGAAAAGTGCCGATTTGGCCGATCGTTTTGGCGATCCTTCAACGCTTGATCCGGTTCTCGATGAAGAGATTGTCGGTCCCACTGGCATCTTCTCCGAAGACGAATTCAACTCCGATGGCGAATTCCGGAAAACCGCATCGATCATGAAAATGGTGATCAACGGTTATGCAGGTGCCGGAACCATTACCATGGGTGGTTACGACTATCACGGCGGAGGACGTCGAACCGGTGAAGTTAGAGATTTTCGTGCCGGTCGCTGCATGGGTGCTTGTCTCGAGTACGCCGCTCGAATGAACAAGCCATTGATGCTGTACGTTTTCAGTGATGGCTCGTTGGCCAGTGACGGTTCAATCGATAACACCGAAGACGGACGCGGTAAAGGCAATTGGACCGGTGACAACTCATCAACCGCAGCATCCTTCTTCCTGGTCTACAATCCGGGCAACCGCCCTCAGCTGATTGGCGCAACGCCCGAAGCGCAAGCCATACACCAGCAACTAGGATATATGCGCCCTGACGCTTCGGTAGAAACCTCGGCAACGCCAGCCGCCAATAACGTCAACTTGCTGGTTGAAACCGTTATTCTCAACTACATGGCGTTACATGGTGAACAAAATCAGTTCGCCAGTGTGTTCCCAACGCACGGCCTTGGTAACTCAACCATGATCGACAGCCTAACCGCTTTCGAACCCATCGTTAGTGGTACTATCGACTAAATGATTGTGCTTTAAAATAAAGGCTCTAAAATAAAGGCATCTGTAAAGGGTGCCTTTTTTTATGCTGTTAATTTTTCCTACGCAAATCGGACTTGATAGAAATCACATCCCATGGCTAACGCTGTCGCTGATTGTTTTGACCGTAGCCTGCATGTTCATGTTTCAAATGGATGACTCCGAAGAGTCACAAGAAGTTTTTCATTACTACCAGACTTCTGGCCTGTTCAGTATGGAAGTCGCCTCGTTTCAGCAATACCTCGAGACTCCTGCAGCGAAAGAACATTACCGCGATATTTCCGCGGTCTACAAAGAAGGACCTGGCCGATTGTATTTTATGGTTTTTGACCAGGCCTTTCGGCGTTATTTATTGGTTCGAGCGACTGAAAAAAGCGATGCCCAATCGCAGCAGTGGTATTATCTGGCCAAAGAGTTAGACAACAAAAAAATGCGGGTGACCCATTTTGCTTACGGGGCCCGTCCAGATAACTTAACGCAAATTGGTGTTTTTACCCATATGTTTTTGCACGGTGGATTTGGACACCTGATCGGCAATATGCTCTTTTTATTCCTGTTCGGATTTGGTGTCGAACGATTGTTCGGCCAATTAAAATTTTTGCTTATCTATTTTGCTTCTGGCGTTGTTGGTGCCGTTGTGTTCAGTTTTCTCGAAGGGAAACCCTACATGCCGCTGATTGGCGCATCAGGAGCCATTTCGGGCTTAATGGGTGCTTACGCTGGTTATTTTGGTCTGCAAAAAATCCGATTTTTTATCTGGTTTGGTGTCTATTTCAATCACTTTAAGTGGCCTGCCCTGCTCATTTTAATTTATTGGCTTGGCAAAGAGTTTGTTTACCAAATTACCGATACTGAAAGCAATGTCGCTTACCTTGCTCATTTTGGCGGGCTGGCCGCCGGTGGCATTCTCGGTTTTCTTTTGCGCCCGAGAAAAGCCAGGCGCGAATCGGCGTCTGCAGAAGAAAAGACCAACGAAGATAAATCTTTGTACCTTGAAGCTCTGGAGCACATTCGCAAACTCGATCTGGACAAGGCAAGAGTTGCCTTGCTTAAAACGTTACGCGCCTCACCCAATCATTTGGATGCCCTGAAAAGTTTGTACAATCTCGATAAGGTAAATCCGAAGCATCGCAATTATCGCGATGTGGTCAACCGGGTTTTCTCGATCAATCTGGATCAGCATCAAGCCGATGATTTCGTATTAAAAGTTGCTGAGGATGCCATGCCCAACCATCTAGTGGTAGAACAACTGGAGATTGATGCCTTTTTTGGATTGGTGCACCGTCAATTACGGAACGATCGAGTTCAACAAAGTGAACCTCTAGTGAAGCAGGCAAAGAAGGCGTTTGCGCAACACGAGCAATTACCCAAGTTACTTTTTCAGTGGAGCTTGGCATTAGCAAAACGCAAAAAAATCCGTAGTGCCTCCATCGAACTAAATTATCTGGCCAATTATTATGGAGAAACCGCTCACGGAAAGGCTGCAAGAGAACAATTGGCGCGCTGGAAAAAAGCCTGATCACCGGTCAGACATGCGCATCATAGGCCGTGATAAATAAAAAATCAGCTCAATAAGATCCGCTCTGAACCGAAACGACCTGGTCTAACGGTCGTTCCTTCGCTGTATCAGTAACTTAAAGCCGGAAATTAAAAGGCACTATACAACATGCGTTTCAACTCTGGTTGGATACCAGAAGCCGTCAATTTAAATTACATCCAAGCTTATGAAAATTATCAGTTTTAGGGATAAAGTAACGAGTTTTCATTGACTTGCTCTCGCAGCGGTATATAATTCACGCAGCTTTAAAGTACGTCTGTTGTAAGTTAGCCAATTCGGAGCATCCCTTTGATTCCTCGTCTTGTTGTTAATAAGTAATAGTACCACTTCAAAAGCACCACCGACCGATAAGGTCTTACTTAATTAACAATGAGAGACACAATTATGTCAGATAAAGTTACAGGAACCGTTAAGTGGTTCAACGAATCAAAAGGTTTTGGTTTCATTCAACAAGAGTCTGGTCCAGACGTTTTCGCACACTTCAGTGCAATTTCTGGCGACGGTTTCAAAACCCTAGCTGAAGGCCAAAAAGTTGAGTTCAACATCACTCAAGGCCAGAAAGGACCTCAAGCAGAGAACATCGTAGCTCTGTAATTCAAGGTTTCTTCAAGAAAGCGGGCATTAGCCCGCTTTTTTTATGTCAAAAATAAGTTCGGCTTGGTGTTATCGTCATCATTTACGCCGTTCGTAGCAATTATAGTTTTAATAAACCTTTCAAGCACACTCGCACTGTTCAGATAAAAGGCTTCAAACCGGCACCCGATCATGCTTACTTGCATTGACACACGTCTTAAATACACCACGCCCAACTTGATTTCGACCTCTTCTTCGTTAGGCAGTCTAATGTTAACGATTAAGGGGATGGTATCCAGTTGAAACTCGCGAGATTGGTTGGGTATTAACCTAGGGACGGACTGATTGTCCACCTCCAATTGCAAACCCGTCAGCGACAAGTTGACAACCATTGCATCGATCTTTTGCCCATTCGCCAAAGTCAGCGTTGCTGGCAATTGAACCGGAAATCGAGGAGCAACACGTCTGTCCAATTGAGTCATTATAGCGCCCTGAATCATGCTTTTACCCATGTGTTTAAACTACCAATACATAGTTAATAGTCCCTGAGTAAGCATTTGTCTCGTATTGAGATATATATTCAGCGTTTATTTCTCAAAAGAATGAACCCTGTCTCATTTTTTGGCAAATGTTTGCTAAAAGCCACTGGTTCGGCGTTGCACCTTAAGCGTTTCAGAAAATTAGGTTAAATGTTTCAAATAGTTTTGCATTGTCGGTTTCAACTTATCGTCCGCCACGTTAAGTCCCCAACGAATAATTTTCGCCGCATCCTGTCGCTTATCCAGCTTTTCTGTCAGCAATTTGCCAAAGCAGAAGCAAGCATCGGCAAGCCCTTTGAAATCAACATGTTCCCGCCTCAAGTAATTCAATAGCGCTAGAGCCGGCTTCACATCGGCTTTCCGGTTCAATGCCTTAATCAGGTAGTGAACGATTTCAGGGTCTTTGGGAATGTAATCTGGCTTAATGCTCAATGCGTTTAAGTAGTGCATTCGCATCAGGTTATGTGAACGTTTATGGAACAGCCGCTTTAAGTGTTTTTCGCACAAAGACACGTACAATTTGTCTTTGCCCTGAAGTTTGAACAGCTTATACAGCAGTTCGTAAATATGCTCATTGCTGTCATCTTGCTTTAAAGCACTTACCAGAGAAGCTTCTGCTTCTTCATATCGCCCCTCCTGGATAAATACCTGAGCTTCGACCAAACCGGCAGCAGCGCTGGAAGCACCCGAGTTATCTGACTTTGCCTTTGCGAGACCGTGAACTTTAACGTTTTCGTGCAAACGATGACGATGTACGGAAAAATCAAGTTCATAGTGGTACTGATAAATGACGTAACCGAACATGTGGTACATCGCAAAAGATATGTACAAGCCAAAGTAATAGGACATGGCCAAACCAAAAGAATAAGAACTGTTCTCAATAAAAAAAGCCGAACCGTAATTGCTGGTAACTGAAAACATAAGCATCAAGCCGACCAAAATCAGATAACTGCCGCCAATGGAGACCATAACGTTTGCAATGCGGGCCGGGTTCAGCGCACTTATCAAACTTTTGTCCATGCATAAAATCATGTTCATTGCCGGATAGGCAATGAGAAAAAACAGACCGAGTCCGATAGCAAGCACAACAGAAAACTGGATGGCTTTGTAAATAACAAAAGTCATAACCATCCAGAGTAGAAACAGCTTCAGAAAGGCGGCTCCGTTTTTCATGGAAAGCAACTTTTTATAGTCCGGTGAATCCAGGTTTCCGTAAGCAGTGTACTCCATCACTGCAAAGTACATGTTGGTAATAAAGGCTCCCCAAATCAAAAACAACGGACCATAAATCAGCGTTGTCGAAAACGGACTGACCATAAACTTCGTCACTAATGACACAGGATCGAGCACAAAGCCGAAGATCAGCGCAGAAATAACCGAGAGCAGAAAAATAAAGGTTGAAAACGGATAAGCAAAGAAATGCCCTAACTTGAACCAGAAGGGAGTGATAGAATCTTTGATTCCCAAAGGCTCTAAATAACGGCGACATAAGGAACACTTGGGGATATCTTGCGCCGCAATCTCGGGCACACAGCTCATACAAAAGGCGACATCGCAGTGACCACAATACCACGAAGCACTGGTGTCAGGATGATACTTACAATCCATCGTCGGCTCTCTCTAATTGATAAGCCTCTCGGCCCATTTTTAAATCGGTTTACTGGCAAGTTGCTCCAGCGCTTTACCCTCAACCCGCTGCACTGTCCAACCGTCCATTCCCACGGCCCCCATGGCGCGATAGAAATCAATGGCTGGTGTATTCCAGTCGAGTACCGACCACTCAAAACGACCGCACCCTTCGTTTTTTGCGGTTTGAGCCAAATAAACGAGCAGCGATTTACCTACTTTGTTGCCTCGAAACTCGGGTTTTACGAATAAGTCTTCTAAATAAATACCGGGCCTTGCAAGAAACGTCGAGTAGTTGTAAAAGTAAAGCGCAAATCCCGCAGGTTGACCATTCAACTCGGCAATGACCACTTTAGCTACCGTTCGCTCGCCGAATAAAGTTTCTTCCAGAGCAGGCTCATCAGCGACCACTTCGTGACTCAGTTTTTCATAGTCAGCCAATGCTTGAATAAAGGATAAAATCAATCCCACATCTTGCTTGTTGGCTTCTCGAATGACAATGGACATTTTGATTACCTCAGCTTACGCAAAATAATCGGCGACAAACGCCTCAAAAGTTTTATTGTCGTTGTGTTCAACTTCGGTTTTGTTTTGATGCGAACGTTCCGCTTCTGCTTTAAATTTGTTGTTAACTTCTTCCGCAATCGGCTGAGCCAAAAATTCTGATTTGTATTGTTTTGAAATCTCCATTGCGTAAGGGAAAAAACCATCGCTGCGGGCTAAAATCTGCTTAACGATTTTTCCTGAAAGCGATTTTTCCGGTTCGCTAACAACTGAACTTAACGCTTCAACCGTCGACGAATAAGTGTCGCAGTCATAAGCTGCATCGAGTAGTTTCGCAATCTCAGCAAATTCAGAAAATAACGTTGACGCAAGTTCTTGTGCAGCTACAGGCTGGTTGTTTTTAATCAGGTACAACTCTTTGTCTCTTCCAGAGTTCACCACGCGCGAAAAGTTTTCTTTGGTTTCGGCTTCTTCCCGCTCGGTAATTAAATCCGAGTCCTGCATCAAACTGTGGAGTAAAAAAACATCGAGAAAGTCAAGCTGCTGCTGAGTAACCCCTACCGGACTGAATGGGTTCAAGTCGAGCGCGCGTACCTCGATATACTCAATACCTCGTTCGCGCAGCGCTTTGGTAGGTCGTTCGCCCGATCGGGAGTTTCGCTTTGGCCGGACATTACTGTAAAACTCATTTTCTATTTGCAAAACATTGGCGTTCAATTGGCGGTAAGTTCCATCAACCTTGACACCAAGTGACCGATAATACGGATCTTCGGTTCGAATCGCATGCTCCAAGTCATTAATATACTGACTCAGTGAGTTGGTCGAGACCTTCAAACGTGACTGAACGTTGTTTTGATAACCCAGATCACTCATACGAAGCGATGTGGCGAACTTTCCGTACCGGGTTCCTGGCACCAATACATCAAGCTTCGACGGCTTACCATTTAAAAAGCTTTCGCAAATTGCCGGTGAAGCGCCAAACAATAGCGGAATAATCCAGCTATTTCGTTGAAAATTTCGAATCACTCCCATGTAACGCGACGACTTAAAATCTTGCAACGGTTCTTCATTTTTCGATGCTGACTGCAAAGGAGCCCAAATACCTTCTGCCAACGAGAAATTATAATGCACGCCCGCAATTGTCTGCATAAAGCGACCGTAGCGATGGCCAAGTCCTTCTCGATAAATGGTTTTCATTCGGCCACTATTCGACTCGCCAAAATAAGCCAGCGGAATGTCCGACTCTTCGCCCATAACACAAGGCATACTGGTCGCCCATAACAGTTCGTCACCGATATTCTGATAAACAAACTGATGAATCTCATTGAGCCAACGAATGGGATCGTGTACGCCGGTTGACGCAGGCGTAATAAACTCCAGCAGCGCTTCTGAATAGTCCGTGGTAATGTATTGGTGGGTCAGGGTTGCGCCCAGGGATTCCGGGTGAGGTTGTTGAGAGATTCGTCCGTCCGGCGATATACGCAAGCTCTCTTTTTCAATTCCACGACGAATGCCAGAAAGAAATTGAATCGCTTCATTCTGCCAAAACGCCTGTTCCGAAGCGCTGCTATAATTAATCGTCATTGTAATAATCAGTCGATTTCAACATTGCAGCCACTATGCCACAAGGTGTCTCTAAGTACTAGTCAATCGGGCTCGATGACACATTCATTAACAGATATTTCCGCCAGTGGAATCAAAAACTTTCTATTCCTTAGAAAAACAAACAGGTGGCTGAAGTCGGGTTCAACAGCAGCCTCTTTATCATCCCTGAGGCCACTGTGAAACGCAGCTTAATTTTGGTTAATCATTATCCAGTCAATCAGCTTGGCGCTAATAGTGATAGCGAAAACCCAAGCTTACCTTTTCTTCGTCACCAACATCTTCGACACCAAGAGACAATCCAAAATTATTTACCACACGGTATCTAAGAGCAACCTCATACCCTGTGTCGTCTATGTTC
>JBPEWV010000150.1:0-17322 GCA_052032335.1 Pleionea sp.
CATCACTGATCATACAAAGGTTGGTCCTTTTTTTGATTACAAATGTAATTCTAAATTAAGAATTACATATGTAATCGGTTAGATCAAGTGTTTTTTATCGACTCACTATTGATTTCTTCTCACGTGCAGGGGATGTTTTAGGGACAAGTGCTGCGAAACCTGGCGGTTTGATCAACTCTGTGCAGAATACTCAAATCGTAGTGAAGGCCGGAGCGAGCAAAAAGGTTGTCAAATTATTTAAAGGGCCTCGGCTAAAGAACGCCGACTTTCGCATTTTACCCAAGTGCATCATTCTTCCAGCAGTATTTTTCGCCGTTGCTTATGCAGTAGATTACTTTTTCTCGCAGTCGACCTGGTAATTTGAATCGCTCAGACAGAAATAATTAGGCTTGACTCTTCTGTAAAATGACGGCGTTGTGTGCGTGCAAACTCTCCTGATGCTCAATTTTAAACGAATAACCAGAAACAAAATCCATTTGTTCGAGGCATTGTTTTACTTTTCGAGCAGCGTCTTCGCAGAACATCAGGTTTTCAGCATTGATTCTAGCAAACTCTTTCTCGTCATTGCGTTTTACAACCGTTTGTACGGGCGTGCCAAGTTCTGCTTCTAACTGAAAAATCAAGGTTTGCAAATCTGGCCAGGCATTTTGTGCAATATCCAAATGCAAGTATGCAAAAGATCGTTGACTGTGCGGGGTTGCGAAAAGCGTTTCTTTCGATTGAAACCAGTTTACAAACGATTCTTTACTAAGAACTTGATGAGAAAAGTATTTTTCAATTTCCTCCAAATAAACCTGTCTCGCTAACGATTCAAAACAGGGGCACGTGCTCGAATAAGGTATGTCAAACTCAATATAATACGTACTTCGATTGTCCACTAACTCTGCGCCAATTTTAACCGGGTACTTTTGATAACCATACTCACCGCTAACCAAAGACGGCTTTCTTAATAAAAGATCGAATGCTATTTTAAGTTTCGCATTGCTACTGATTCCTCGTTGCGAGTCAGCTAATTGAATAAGTAATGCATCTAAGTTTTGTTTGTTGACCGTTTTTCCATGAAGACGATTGAGTAACTGGTGTAACCTCGACATGTGCACACCTTTTGCCGATGGTGTTGCAATATTGACAAATACATCAATAGTTATGTCACGCAATACTGCATTCCCATTATTATCTTCAACAGCCATGGGGATCGCTATATTTTCCATACCCACCCACTGCAATGTCGAATAGAACATGGAAGATTTCTGAACAGTAATGTCGGGGAGCTCTCTTACATTCAAAACTTGATCCTTAATATTAACTCTAGCGATAAATAGCTAACTATAAGTAATCGGCATAGTTTATAAATGACTTAAACCTAAACAGCGTTTTCTGTAGCGCATATTAAGCCAATGACCGATAATAGAAAGAGTAGAGCCGACCAGCGTCAGCTCAACTTCCCCCCAATACTCCTGGTTTTTAGTGTCGATAAAGATGGCGATAATTAATAACACTAATCCGAGCTGGTTAGTCACAGCAGGAATTAACAACTTGTGTACGCGGTATCCATTAACTACTGCCAACCAACTTGCAGGTAAGATCATGATTACCAATACTGAGTGAAACCACTCAGTTTCTTCGAACACAATGCCAGGAAGAAATAGATAAAACAGAAAAGATAGGCAATGAATCGAACAGGTCAACGACATAGTAATCACAACCTTGTCCCATATCATCCCTCTGTTCTGCATTGAAAAATTCTCAGCTAGTGTTTAAGCCGACTGTGACAGTTATCGCAAAGACAATTCATTTCAATCTGGGGTGTTAACAAGTGAAATCCCGCAGCCTCAACACTTTCTTCGATTTCTCCCAATGTTGAATTTCTCATACTTATTTCCTTCACATTACTGCAATCTTTACAGATTAGAAATTGAGGAACACCATGAGTGTGACTGCAAGTGATGTGCGAGCAAGCGACGTACTTATTCGCTAAATTAAGCTTATGAACGAGTTGTTCACTTTCAAGAAAATCTAATATCCGATAGACAGACATCGCCATTATCGACTCACCAAACTCTGATTCACAAAGCGAGACAATGTCGTAAGCGGAGAGCGCCTTTTCTGACTTTAACAAACTCGAAAGGACCTGCTTTCTTTTGTCGGTGAGTCGTGATCCATTCGCTTTGCAATGCTCCTCAGCATGGTTGATGACAGATTCTAAATTATTCATTGGCGTACCTTAGTGTAACTATCTAGTCAAAAATAAAGTCGAGAGAAAGTAGCAGGCGCGGTTCGCCAGGCAGAACAGAAGGTGAACGATGGACCAAGCCACCACTTTGATTTCCACTCCATTGCTCTCCTTTAAGCAGTGCGACATCACCGACCTGTAATCGTTGAATATCCCTTAACCGCATGAACAGACCTGAATGTTCATCGGGAAGCCCTCGACTGCCACCACCCAGTTTACTTCGGTCAATCGCGTTGTGAAGTAACCATTCCGTGCCTAAACCTTGATAAGTTGTTACTAATCGACACGGAATGTGATCGACGTGAAACCTGGGACACATCGGCTGGCTAAGAGCTGTTAACCTTAATCCAACCTTGTTTAAATCAAACAGGCAACAATACATCTCAACCAACTCAGAAATGTTATTTCCAAGTATGTTAACTGAGGGTGACTTGCCAAGTGTACCGTACAATTCAGATAGAACTTGGTTCGGACTTATTGATTTAACCAACTTGAAACAGGGCTTTGCACGCAAAATTTGAGAGACAGCGTGTTTGACTTCGTCAGACAAAGTCCGTTTCCAAATGGCAATATTCGCTTCTTCTCGAAAGATTTCAGTAAAAATCATGGCGTCATCACCGGCAAATGAACGCCGAGTGGAATGCCAAACATTGTGATTCGAGTCGGTGTTAATCGCAAGTGTACTCATCTCTGGCTTTCTCCAAACTTGAGTGTGGCCTGACAAAGCATTATTCCCGGATCGCAGTCGAATGAAGAATCAATTCATCAACTCAAAAGAGATGTTACAACATAACATTTCTAGGGTAAATACATTGCTGGATTATTTTTTCATCGAGGGGGCAACCCTGTTGAGTCCGTCAATTAAATAGGAGACAACCGATGAGGGACTTGCAAAGTGGTAGAACTTTGGCGGCTCAGTGAAATTTCCATCTGAGATTTAAGCTATTGGGCATTACTGATATTGCCCGTGGACAACCGACGTTAACACTAAGGGAAGAATAACGCTCATCTCTATTGCTCAATAAAGTGCTAGCAAATAAATTCGCGATCGTCATTCACAATCAGCAATATAGACATCCCTGCTTTTGGTTTGACAGTTCGCTCGCCCGAATTCGCTGCGACGTTTGTAATATTCCTTACAGCTTTTACTTTTACCAGAATACTCCGAGCTCGCGATAATCCGTTTCAGCTCTTTGATTCGACCTACCAACCAGCGACAGTGCGCACTGCTCTCTTCTGGCGTCCTTTGTGCCGGAGCGGATGACTGATTGGCCTTTTGTGAGATGGATTCTTTGTGTTGTTGAATGAATGTATCAGCATTGGACAGCACCGATGGATCAATCGTATTTTCATCAGTTTCCAAATCGTCCGTCGACTTAAAGGTCACAAAATCAACGCCACCTTGCGGTGGGACGCGAGTAATTTTCACATCACCCGACTCAGTTGACCATTGATAATAAGTCATTAAAGGCTTTGATTGATCAAAGATACTCACGAGAGCGTCACGATACAACCATGACACTAACACAAGAGGCGTTGCCACTATGGCAATAATAAGTGATTTTTTAAAGGTCATGGGGATAGCGACTTAAACAGAGCAATAGATCGATTGTACCGGATGGTTTAAACACTGAGAATGGTTAATCACACTTCAACCAGCGTTTTTCTTGAATCTGTTTGCTCTATGCCTTTCTTAACGAAAAAAAAGTCCACGCCAATAACCCTTTCGGAAACAATCTCAGGCCATTAAAATAAGTCAAACTGCACGTTGGCTGCTCTATGTCATCTTTACAAAACACCAATTTATTGACCGACTTATCTCTGCAATTGGGCCCTTCCGGTTACAGTTATTTACTGATCGTTGCAGCCGAAATGGGTGATAAAAGCCAATTGGTTTGCATGACGCTGGCGGCGAGATATCGTGCAACACCGGTTGTTTTAGGAGCAACACTGGCGTTTTTGCTGTTGAATGGGATCGCAGTGGTGCTTGGTGCAAACTTATCGCACTGGGCTCCCGACGGGTTAGTAACCGGTGCAGCCGGGCTGATGTTTATCGGCTTCGGCATCCATTCATTACTCAGCGAAGACAGCGAAGTGGAAAACGGCGACGAGAACTCATTGAGTACCTCCAGCTCCGCTTTTTTCACCACTTTTTTATTACTTTTTTTAGCTGAACTTGGCGACAAAACACAGGTTGCCGTTTTAGGGCTGGCCACTACCGAATACTGGGTCGGAGTCTTTATCGGCGCGACCTTGGCTTTAATCACCACCACCGTGCTGGCAGTATGGATCGGACGAGACTTATTAACAAAGCTCCCGATGCACCAACTGCATCGGTTAAGCGGCTTGTTGTTCTTAGGCTTTGGCGTGTTCGCTTTGTTTACAGCTGTTCAAAGTACCGTAAACTAAAGCACACAATTTAACTGTCGATCTGAAACTTTAAGGTATAGGTAAGTTCCTTATCGAGCACTGGGTCACCGTTACTGTGGGGCACTTTAAACTTCCATTTTGCTAAGGCTTGCAACGCGGCCGCGTCAAACTTGCCTTCTGGGGTCGACTCAATAACACGTACTTTTTCAACCGTTCCTTCTTCGTTTAGCAAGAAGCCAAAGGTTACCTTACCATTCACTCGGGCAAGGACTAACTTTCTTGGGTAAATAGGCTGATGAACAACACATGGGATCGCTTCAAGCTTGCCATTTTGCTCCAGCTTATCCAGGCTTACTGGGCCACAGTCGTCTATTTTTTTCGATTTTACTCCATAAATAGTCGCTGACCTTTTCGAAGAAAATTGTTTCGAGTCACTGCCCTTTGTTGATTGACACGCCATTAAGACAAAAGAAAAGAGTACAATGAAAATAATTCGCATAATGCTTCCTTACTCAACAGAAATTAAAGTAATTGTTTTAAATCAAACTCGTCATTGGCCAGCTGCTCAGTCGAAACATCGACCGACTTGACCAACAATTGTTTTGTCAGCATAAACTCTTTCGGTCGGTTAATGCAATCGGCGGCAAGCAAACGGCCTTGTTTTAAATACCAGGCGACAAAACTCTGGGAATTCGGATCGCCTCGCAACACCACCTGATCGTAACCCTTGTTAAATCCGGCAATCTGCAATTTTACATCGTATTGATCGGACCAAAACCAGGGGTGAGAGGCGTACTCAATCGCTTTACCACAAATGCTGGCCGCGGCCGATTTGGCTTGCTCCATGGCATTCGGTACAGATTCCAATCTTAAACGCGTGTCGAGTAATCGATTCGGGTGATTGGTGTTGTCACCCGCCGCAACGATATCGGGATCGTCGGTTTGCGCAAATTCGTTCACCCAAATGCCATTATTGGTTTTTAGTCCCGCTTGCGTCGCCAGTTCTTCATTCGGTCGAACGCCGATACCCACGATTACTGTGTCGGCTTCAAACAGAGTACCGTCGGTGCAAACGATTTTTTCCACCCGACGCTCGCCTAAAAACTCCGCCACCTGTTTGTGAGTCACCAAAGTGACACCGTGAAGCTGATGCAACGCCGTAAAAAATTGCGACACTTCTGGTGCTGTCACTCGTTGCAATACCCGACTCGCCGCTTCAATCACCGTAACTTGATGGCCGAGCTGTCGTAACGACGCGGCTGCCTCTAACCCAATGTAACCGCCGCCGACAATAACAATTTTATTCGCCTCGGTGAGATCGGATTTAATCGCTTCGACATCGCGATAGTTTCTTAAATAATGCACACCGGCCAAATCAGCACCGCAAATTTCCAGTTTGCGCACACGGGCACCGGTACACAAAGCCAACTTATCGTAATTAAGCGACTCGCCACCTTGCAACGAAACAGTTTTGGCATTGCGGTTAATGCCAGTTACTCGTGTTTCAAAAACAAATTCAATGTTTTGTTTTTGATAAAAAGTTTCTGGACGTAAATACAATTTGTCGAGCGTTTGCTTACCCAACAGCAGCCCTTTTGATAAGGGTGGCCGGTGATAGGGTAAAAACGACTCTTCAGTGATCACTTTAATGGCCCCCTTCCAGCCCATTTGTCGCAAACTGGCCGCCAAGTGTGCCCCGGCGTGGCTGGCTCCGACAATTAAACAGGTGGCTTCCGGGTTTTGCGAAATGTTCAAAGTGAATCCTTTGTTTTTGTTGCGACGACTGAATTGCGCTTTTTAAAGTAACGCCATACGCCAATCAAGCTGATGGCCAACCAGAAGATTTCTAAAATAAACGCTGCCAGATTAAACGAATAAATCAGCGATATCAGTACCAGTAACGCACCAACACCATTGAGCAAACTGTAACTCAACGATTCGCTTTTCAGTTTTTCGATTTGCAGTAGGAAGAAGGCGCCGATGATCATAAGCGATCCCAGCGCGCCAAAAACATCAAACCATTGGATGTTCATTCAGACAATAATTAGTATTGCGATTCAGGAATGCGAACGGTCATGCCGTCCATTTCTTCGGTCACGAATATCTGGCAGCTCAGTCGACTGTTGTTTTTGGGCTCGTTCACCGCCGTTAGCATCTCTTTTTCCATGCCGTCGGCATCACCCGTTAATGGTAAATACTGTTCATCAACGTAAACATGACAAGTGGCACACGAACAACAGCCACCACATTCTGCGAGAATGCCTTCGATCATATTGTCCATGGCTCCGTCCATAACGGTTTTTCCCACGTCGACGTCCGCTTCGAACTCGTTCCCATTGTGGTCGATGTATTTAATCAACGGCATACATACCCCTACTCTTTTTAAGGTTTAATCAGTGTTAAGTGCCCGTATTGTACCCAACTCACCCGCAAATGGCATCAGCAACCCAGAGCGTTGCTGACGACACCGGCGCAGACCAGAGAAAAACCGCAATAACCTCTTTCAGAATGTTTCAAAAAGTCAGAATGCACCATAAAAGTGCACGCAGATAGCCATCTCACAGTTTTGGTGCAAAACGCTTTCCTTTTGGTCGGTCTGATCTATACTCACTTGCACTTCAAGCGGCCAATTGTGGGCTTGTCGGGCCCCATTTTGGTGATTGGCATGGCGCTTGCTACCTGCAGTTCAAAATTTAAATTCACATTAGGCAACATAAACCGGAGACCACTATGTCCGTAGATAATGTCCTCGACATGATTAAGGAACAAGGCGTTAAGTACGTCGATTTACGATTCACCGATACCAAAGGTAAAGAACAGCACGTTTCGATTCCTGTTAGCCAGGTTGACGCTGACTTCTTAAGCGAAGGAAAAATGTTCGACGGCTCGTCCATTGCAGGATGGAAAGGCATCAACGAATCGGACATGGTATTAATGCCCGACACTGATACAGCTGTAATGGACCCCTTCTGCGAAGATCCAACACTGAATCTGACTTGTGACATTCTTGAGCCTTCTACCATGCAGGGCTACGACCGTGACCCACGCTCCATTGCTAAACGCGCCGAAGAATATTTGAAATCGACGGGGCTGGGTGATGAAGCTTACTTTGGTCCCGAGCCTGAGTTTTTCCTGTTCGAAGATGTGCGCTTCCACACCGATATGGCGGGCTCGTTCTTTAAAGTCGATTGCGAAGAAGCGGCCTGGAACTCCGGCAAATCTTACGAAGACGGTAACACCGCTCACCGCCCTCGCGTTAAAGGCGGTTACTTCCCTGTACCACCCGTTGACTCGTCGCAAGACATCCGCTCACAAATGTGTAACATCATGGAAGAAATGGGCCTGGTGATCGAAGCCCATCACCATGAAGTTGCCACAGCGGGACAGAACGAAATTGCTACGCAATTCAATACTTTGGTGAAAAAAGCCGACGAAATTCAGAAATACAAATACGTTGTGCACAACGTGGCCCACGCCTACGGCAAAACCGCGACCTTTATGCCAAAACCACTGGTTGGCGACAACGGTTCGGGCATGCACGTGCATCAGTCGTTCAGCAAAGGCGGCGAGAACGTGTTTGCCGGTAACAAATACGGCGGTTTATCGGAAGATGCCCTGTTCTACATTGGCGGTATCATCAAGCACGCGCGTGCATTAAACGCTCTGGCGAATGCCTCAACCAACAGCTATAAGCGACTGGTACCTGGCTTCGAAGCGCCTGTTATGCTTGCTTACTCGGCGCGTAACCGTTCTGCTTCGATTCGTATCCCGCACGTTACCTCGGCAAAAGCGCGTCGCATCGAGGTCCGCTTCGGCGACCCGACAGCCAACCCTTATCTGTGTTTCGCAGCCATGCTGATGGCAGGCCTGGACGGCATCAAAAACAAAATCCACCCTGGCGATGCCATGGACAAAGACTTGTACGATCTGCCAGCCGAAGAAGCGGCAGAAATACCCACCGTTGCTTCGTCATTGGAAATGGCGCTGGATGCACTGGACAAAGACCGCGCTTTCTTAACCGAAGGCGGTGTTTTCAGTGACGACTTCATCGATTCGTACATCGCTTTGAAATCGGAAGAAGTACAGCGTCTGCAAATGACCACCAATCCGGTTGAGTTCGACATGTACTACAGCGTTTAAGCCGTCACACGCTTTTGAACGCATCAAGCCCGGTCAAATACCGGGCTTTTTTTTGCTTATAACCGAAACCGCAGAGCACCATATTGGTGCAATTAATTATCAATGAACTATAATGGTGCAATGAAACCACAATCGTTTGATCACATTCATCGTCTGCTACAAACCTCGATCATCGTCATCGACGAAGACTTAACGATATTGTGGCTCAATGACGCTGCCGAAGCGTTACTGGCGCAAAGCTTTCGGCGCGTCGAATCGAGTCCGCTATTGTCAGTTCTGGTCGCCGGTGATTTGAACCAGCAATTGTTGCAGCAATGCTTTTTGCAAAAAGGCCAATGGCAACTGGAAGACGCGACACTGGTAACCGCCCACGAAGAATGGCAGGGCTGCCACGTATCGTTGAACTACCAGCACATGGACCAATCGCCGGTTGTGCTGCTGGAGATCATGTGCGCTCGTGAACAAATGGGCATTCGTAAAGAATATCAATTACTCGATCAAAACAAAGTCAGCCTGTCGATGGTGCGCAATCTGGCGCACGAGATAAAGAATCCTTTGAGTGGCCTTCGTGGAGCCGCGCAGTTGTTGGCGCGCAAAGTACCGCAAACACTGACTCGCTTTACCGAGGTAATCGTCGCTGAGGCCGATCGCCTGCAAAACCTGGTCGATCGCATGCTCACTCCGGCAAAAGTCGAAAAACGTCGTGCCACCAATATTCACTCGTTAACCGAACGAGCCATCGAAGTGATCGCCCTGCAATCGAATAACAGCGTCGAATTGCAGCGCGATTACGATCCCAGCCTGCCCGAGCTGAATATTGCACCCGAACAGATCTATCAATCGCTGTTGAATTTGATGAACAACGCTTGCGAAGCGTTAAATTTCGACGGCCGAGTTACGGTTCGCACCCGGGCCGTTCACCAACATTCCATCGGTCCAAAGCAGTACCGACTGATGGTCCGTGTCGATATTGAAGACAACGGACCGGGCATTCCGGAAGAATTGAAAGACGTGATTTTTTTCCCCACCATCAGTGGCAAGCAAAGCAGCGGCCTTGGCCTGGGAATTGCACAATCACTGGTCAGACAAAACGATGGCATTATCGAGTATCAATCGGCTCCGGGAACAACCTGTTTTTCGGTTTTTCTGCCCATCGATACAAACATAGAAGAGCACACGCATGACTGACGCTGCACAAGTATTGGTAATCGACGACGACAACTCCATTCGTTGGGTACTCACCGAAGCACTCGAAGACGAAGGGTTTTCTGTCACCGCGGCAGCCAACGCGCAAGACGCGCGCAAGCTGTTAGAGCAACATCCCTTCTCGGTGGTTTTAAGCGATATTCGTATGCCGGGCGATGACGGTCTGGTGCTGCTCAAAGAACTGAAACAGACGCACGGCGATCTTCCGGTGATCATTATGACCGCTCACAGTGATCTCGAAAGTGCGGTTAATGCGTACGAATACGGCGCCTTCGATTATTTGCCCAAACCCTTCGATGTGGATCAGGCCATCGAGCTGGTTAACCGGGCCGCCAACATCCATCCGGCCAACGATGCGCAAACCGATCCGGAAGAAGCGCCCGCCATGCAGTCGATAATCGGCGAAGCGCCCGCCATGCAAGAAGTATTTCGCGCCATCGGGCGGTTATCACGCTCCAATATTTCGGTGCTCATTAATGGTGCATCGGGAACCGGCAAAGAACTGGTCGCTCGAGCGCTGCATCAACACAGTCGACGCGCCAGCGGTCCTTTCGTTGCATTAAACATGGCCGCCATACCCAAAGACTTGATTGAGTCAGAATTGTTCGGTCACGAAAAAGGCGCCTTCACCGGCGCCAGCCAACGTTATCTGGGTCGCTTTGAGCAAGCCGATGGTGGCACGTTATTTCTTGATGAAATTGGCGACATGCCCTTAGAAACACAAACCCGGTTACTGCGTGTGTTGTCGGAAGGATCTTTTTATCGCGTTGGAGGAACACAACCGGTTCGCGCCAACGTTCGAGTAGTCGCAGCTACCCATCAAGACTTAAGTCAGCTAGTGACCAAAGGCAGTTTTCGCGAAGATCTGTTTCACCGCATTAACGTGATACGCATTCAATTACCGACCTTGAAAGAACGCATCACCGACATTCCCTTGCTCGCAAAACAGTTTTTAAGCGAAGCCGCTCAGGAGCTCGAAACCGAACCCAAACAACTCAGCAAAGATGCCGAAATTCGTTTGATGCATTACGATTGGCCCGGCAATGTGCGACAACTGGAAAACGTCTGTCGTTGGTTGATGGTGATGTCGTCGGGACGCGAAATCATGGAGGCCGATCTGCCAAGCGAAGTATTAACCTCGCCGTCCAATCCGGCAAACACAGCCGTAGTGGACTATCAAAACTGGCAAGCGGCTTTGAAGCAATCGTTGGTCAATCAAATCGAATCGGGCGATCAACGAGCGTTAGAAAATATTCAGGACGAGTTTGAAAAAATCTTGATTGATCTGGCGCTGACCATCAGCGATGGTCATAAACAAGATGCGGCAAAATTGTTGGGCTGGGGGCGAAATACCATTACTCGAAAACAGAAAAAATACCAATTCGGTGACGAATCCGATAAGGTCAAATAACATTCGAGCAGCCATCGACTTAGGACGAACAATTGAAGTTAATTGCCCTTATTATTCTATTGTTATGCAGCGGATGCGCATCGACCAACTCTAGAATAGAGCCGTCGGACGTGTCGGATCGAGTCAATTGCGAACAATATGAGAGCCAGCAACCGGAAACAAACAATACTGCCGATACTCAAGTCGAACCATGCAGCGAAACAGCTGGCGATACAGCAAAAAAGAATACGCCAGGCGCGGTAATTCAAGGAGGTATTTCTCTGGTGCTCCTACTCGCCCTTCTGACTGCCCTCTGAAAAACAATTGAACCCGATAGGCAAAATATCGGAAGCCGCCTTTACCCACGCCACGGTAAACCTGAAACACGCCAAGCGGGGCAAGCAACGACTTTTCCGATTCAGTGTGTGCTCTCGAAGAAAGACTCACCCTCTGCCCGGCTCATGCCGATCGTAATTTGGTAGCGACTCATCGAAACAATCCCAATTGGCTTTAGAACTCACGAAGTTATGCGACATGGGTCGTTCGATAATATCATCGTCAAGGATGCCAAGTCGCAAACGAACCCTGCTGGGATCGTCCGCATTGGAGCTGAAAATGGGCGACGCACAATTGGCACAAAAGTGCCGCCGTCGTCCCGGCTTCATTTCGTAGTAGCGGACACAGTCGTGGCCTTGCTCAACCGTAAAAGCAGCAGAATCAACGAATCCATTCGTTGCGTAGGCTGTCCCACTCGACTTTCGGCACAACGAACAATGGCAATGGATGATCGATGTAATTGCACCATGAATCGTAATTTTTACCGCGCCACATAAACAACTGCCTTGATACATTTTGTCCACCCAATCGTCTAGTCAGTAACATTACAGTTTCGTATGCGCTATTATACGGCATTCGAAACTTCTGCCGCACTCAACCAGATGGCTGGATTTAATCATTGCAAGCCGAACTGCTTTGAGTAAAATTCGTCTAGGCTCATTCAAGACAGACCGACCATGCTAAACATTGTGTTGTACCAACCCGAAATTCCGCCGAATACCGGCAACATCATTCGTTTGTGCGCAAATACCGGTTTTCAGTTGCACCTGATTAAACCACTCGGTTTTGAGCTGGAAGACAAACGCATGCGGCGCGCCGGTCTCGATTATCACGAGTGGGCCAACGTGAAAATTCACGACAACTACGCAGCGTTTTTAGACAATGAAAATCCGGAGGTTATTTACGCCGCCTCGACCAAAGGCACCAGACGCTACGATCAAGTGCCTTACCAGCCCGGCGACTACCTGATGTTCGGGCCAGAAACCCGCGGCTTACCGCAGGATATTCGCGAGAGCCTGCCCCAGGAATGCGTTCTCCGATTGCCGATGAAGCCCGATAGCCGCAGTTTGAACCTGTCGAACAGCGTGGCGATCTTCGTCTTTGAAGCCTGGCGTCAGCTCGATTTCGACGGCTGCCAATAAAGCGTCTTCCCCATAAACGGCCCTGGCAAAGCGCCCGCGCTTCAGGGCTGTTTTACAGTAAACATCAGACCAATTCTGGCTATTTTAGACTCGATAATTCTGTCATAATATTAAGCCTTGCTAATATAACCTGAAGCAATTGTTACATAACTGCTTGTTATTGGATCGGTCTATGAGTCTGGAAAAACATTTCGAACACTTTCGCAACGGTATTGTTGGTAACGACCTGCACATTGAAATCGACGGCGTTAAAACGCCGGTTATCTACGCCGACTGGACCGCCAGTGGACGACTGTATCAGCCCATCGAAGACTATATGTCGAAAACCATCGGCCCCTTCGTCGCCAATACCCACACCGAGACCACCTACACCGGCACCACCATGACCCACGCCTACCACGAGGCGCAAAAGGTGATTAAAAAGCATGTGAATGCCGACGATAACGATGTTTTAATTGCCGCCGGAGCAGGCATGACCGTGGTAATCAACAAGTTTCAGCGCATTCTCGGGTTACGCATTCCAGAAAAATGGCAATCACGCATCGCGATTCCAGAACACGAAAAGCCGGTGGTCTTTATTACCCACATGGAACATCACTCCAATCAGACCACCTGGAACACCTGCGAAGTCACGGTACAGATGATCAAACCGACCGACGAAGGCCTGCCCTGTCTGGCGCATCTTGAAGAATTGCTGGAAAAATTTGCGGATCGACCACTAAAGATCGGCGCCTTTACCGCTTGCAGTAACGTCACCGGCATTAAAACCCCTTACCATGAAATGGCCGAGATCATGCACAACCACGGTGGGCTGTGTTTTGTCGATTTTGCCGCATCGGCGCCCTACGTCGACATTAATATGCATCCGGCGAATCCGAAGCAGAAACTGGACGCCATTTTCTTTTCGCCGCATAAATTTTTAGGTGGCCCGGGCAGCAGTGGCATTCTGATCTTTGATAAAAAGCTGTATCAGAACGAAGTACCCGATCAACCCGGAGGTGGTACGGTGACCTGGACCAATCCCTGGGGCGAGCAATGTTTCTTCGAAGACATCGAAGTGCGTGAAGATGGCGGCACTCCCGGGTTTTTACAGCTGATTCGTGCTGCACTTGCAGTAAAAACCAAAGAAGCCATGGGCGTCGAAAACATCGAAAAGCGCGAGCATGAACTGGTCGAGCTGCTCATGAACGAGCTGGCAAAAAACCCGAAAATCAACATGCTGCAAGACAATGTTCGCGATCGACTGTGCATTGTTTCGTTTTACGTGCTGGGGATGCACCACAACCTGATCGTGCGTTTATTAAACGATCGGTTCGGCGTGCAAACCCGTGGCGGGTGCTCCTGTGCCGGAACCTACGGCCACATACTGCTCGATGTCGATCAAATTACCTCGTCGGCCATCACCAGTAAAATCGACTCCGGCGATCTAACCGATAAGCCGGGCTGGGTGCGCGTCTCGTTTCATCCGACCTCGACCAAGGCCGACGTTCTAAAAGTGGTTGATGCCATCAATCAGGTCATCGAGAACGCCGAAGAGTGGTCGAAGAACTACTGCTTTAACACCGGCTCTGGCGAATTCGAGCCGCGCCACGAACACATTAATTACTTATCGATCCACGACTTCGATCCCTGCGGCTGCCAGGAGCAAGAAAGCAAAAGCTGGCGTAAGTGGTTTAAATCGGCCTGATCCTGTCTTTCAATTTCCAGGCCGTGCGCAATCGCTATTCGTCACGGCCGAACAATCTTTTCGCACGCTGGCGCTTGAGCTTCCCCGCTCGACTATTTACACTCTTCTCACCGAATCAACACCAGGACCATAAAATGAAAAAAATCCTCATCACAGGCCTACTCTGCCTGAGCCCCTGGGTGATGGCCGAAAAGCTGACCCCGGAACGCATTTATTCTTCGCCGTCTTTGTCTGGCGAAACTTTACGCGGACTGCAAATATCCCCCGACGGCAAACGCGTCACCTTTTTAAAAGGCAAAAAAGACGACTACGAACGGCTCGATTTGTGGCAATACGATATCAAGACCGGCAAGACATCAATGCTGTTCAACTCCGACGATTTGCACTCGGGTAATGAAACCTTGTCGGACGAAGAAAAAGCGCGTCGCGAACGACTGCGTTTAAGCGGCAGCGGTATTGTTTCTTATCAATGGTCGAACGACGGTAAGGCATTGTTATTCCCACTCGGTGGTGACGTCTTCTACTGGAAAGTTGGCGACAAAAAAGCCCGTAAACTGATCGAGACACCTCAGTTTGAGACCGATGTGAAATTTTCACCCAAAGGTAACTTTGTTTCTTACATTCGCGATCAAAACCTGTTTGCGTACGACTTAACTCAAAACAAAGAATTCCAATTAACCGAACAAGGCGGTGGCCCGATAAAAATGGGCATGGCCGAGTTTGTGGCGCAAGAAGAAATGGATCGCATGACGGGCTACTGGTGGTCGCCGGACGAGTCAAAAATTGCGTTAACCAAAGTTGACGAATCGCCGGTCGAACAAGTAACGCGCAGCGAAATTTACGCCGAAGAAATAAAAACCGTTACCCAACGTTATCCATTTGCTGGTAAACGCAACGTCGAAATTGAACTGGGCATTTTATCGTTTAAAGACAAAAAGCTCGGCTGGGTTGACCTCGGCAACAACAAAGACATCTATTTACCACGCGTACAGTGGACCAGCGACAGCAACTGGCTCAGCTTTCAAGTGCAAAGTCGCAATCAAAAAGCATTAACATTAAATGCTGTACACTGGCCCTCAATGAAACAAAAGACCTTGCTGACCGAAACCAGTAAAACCTGGATTAACCTGCACCACGACTTGTACTTTTTGTCCAACGATAAAGGATTTATCTGGGCGTCAGAGCGTGACGGTTTTAACCATCTGTACTGGTTTGATATGAATGGCAAGTTAAAGCAGCAGATCACCAAAGGTGACTGGGTGGTTGATGCGGTTGAACACATCGATCAGAAAAAGCGTGTCATTTATTTTACCGGACGAAAAGATACCCCGATCGAACGACACCTGTATCAAGTTTCGTTTGACGGCGGTGCCATTAAAAAAATCACCCAGCGCAGCGGTTTTCACTCCATCAGTTTCGCCGACAGTGGTACCAGTTATACCGACAACTACTCAAACGCCAATAAACCGCCACAAGTTTCGCTGCACAAAGCGAACGGTGAGCGTTTAACCTGGCTATCAGAAAACAAGGTCGATAAAAACCATCCGTTTTATGCGTACCAAAAAAACTGGATAGAGCCGGAGTTCGGAACTTTTGAGACCGAAGACAAAACGACTTTGTACTATCGCCTTTACAAGCCGGCCAACTTCGATGCCAATAAAAAATACCCGGCGTTGGTTTACCTTTATGGCGGCCCACACGCGCAGCTGGTTACCAATCGTTGGGGACGCATGTTGCCACAATATATGGCGCAACAAGGATATGCGGTATTCACCGTCGACAATCGCGGCTCAAATTATCGCGGTAAAGCGTTTGAAGATCCCATCTACCGTGCCATGGGCAAAATCGAAGTCGACGACCAGGTCGAAGGCGTTAAATTTTTGCGCAAAAAGTCCTGGATTGACCCCGAACGCATTGGCGTGCACGGTCACAGTTACGGCGGTTACATGACGTTACTCGCCATGTTTAAAGCACCCGAATACTTCAAAGCTGGCGTTTCTGGTGCTCCCGTTACCGACTGGCGTTTGTACGACACCCATTACACCGAACGTTACATGGGGCATCCTGAAAAAGACAAACAGGCTTACGATGAGTCGTCGGTGTTTCCTTATGCCACCAACTTGAGCGGGCCGCTGTTGATCTATCATGGAATGGCTGATGACAATGTGTTGTTTAAAAACAGCACCAAGCTGTACAAGTTATTGCAAGACAATAACATTCAGTTTTACGTCATGGATTACCCGGGTAAAAAGCACAGCATTCGGGGAAAGAAAACCGGTATGCATCGTATGAACATGATCCGAAACTTTTTCGATTTACATTTCGGCATAAAGCGATAACCGTAGAACGATAACACCCAACCGGCTTTTTACTTGCTAAGAAGCCGGTTTTATTTTAACCAAACCATAAAACTTCAGCGCAGTTTGTCACTTAAGTCAATTTCTACACCTCAGTTTCTGGTTCTCCAACCCGAAGTCGGATGTGTCATAACTTTCTAACCCGACGCCTTCTAAAGCAACACCATCTAAAGTAAAACTCTTTAAAATAAAACCATCGACACTCATCCCTTTTCTGCCTGATGGTCTTGTTTAAATTTGATTAATTTTTCAATTAATTGGCGATACTGATCGGTTGTCGTCCAAATAGATAATGCAGAAGATTGTGAGGCAAAAACGGTTCTATGCGACCATACGGGCCGAAGTGCAATATCCAGGCCTTTCTAGTGATGTTACTTTTATTAGGTAGGCTACTGTGAATCGTTAAAGGCAAGTGAATAATAACATCGCCTATTTTCGCATCACATTGTTCAACGCGATGA